>JANMVK010000490.1:0-2213 GCA_031392725.1 Pseudobdellovibrionaceae bacterium | reverse complement strand
TTGGTGTTGTAACGGATCATACCGTTGACACCGGTCGGGCGGCGGGCGGTAAGGTCGCGCGGAACGACTAAACTGCTGTAATTTACACCGGTGCCGAACACGTCGAGGACTGATCCACCAGCTGCTTGTGTCGTGCCGACCGCGAGGCGGCCCGCGGTGTCGATGCGCATGCGCTCCCGATATGAATTCGAAGAATCCGAATGGCCAAACACCATCGCGGGATTGGCAACGGTTCCGGCATTGGAGACCAGACCAATGTAGCCGGAAGCATCGTTGCCGGCGTTGTTGCGGACGGAAAAATTAATATAGGTGATCGAAGCGTCTTGGTTGCTGAAATTAGAAAAGGATCCGGAGTTGCCGTTGGGCAGCCATATTGATCCTGTTGCGCTGGGAGTGTAGCCGACGGCATCTCCTCCCGCGGATTGAAAACCACTCTGAAGATAGGCCGCTCCGGCGACCGTCAAGTCGTAGCCGTCCTGAGCGTCAACGCCGATTCCAACGCCTTGGCTCGTGAAATGAGCGGTTTGGACTCCGCCAACGGACACGCCGATGCCACCAGTGCCGACCGCATACAGACCGGTGTTGGTTCGTCCAATCGCCACGCCGGGTGCGGTGCCGGTTCCATACATAGATAAGATTTGTGTAGTGGCGATTCCGTTGCCGAGATTATCGGCGGCGCCACCGCTGCTAACCATGTTAACCCAATTGTTGGATTCGTAGACTTCAAACTTCGAGAGATTGGTGTTGTAGCGGATCATGCCGTTGATGCCGGTGGTGGGTCGGCGATTGGTGAGATCGCGCGGTACGATTAAGCTTGAGTAGTTGACACCCGTACCGTTCAGGTCCAAAAGCGCTCCGCTCAATGCATCGGTTGTTCCAATTCCGACCTGGCCGTTATTCTCTATAGTCATGCGCTGGATACTATTGGTAAAGAAGTACATCGGAATATTTTCGCCGGTGTAAATGTCAAACACGTTGCTGGCATTCGGGCCGATGAAACTGGTGCCCGCTCCTAAGCGGTCCAACTTGATTTGAGTGGCATTATTGACGCCAGTCGCGCTTGTTAAGGAGAATTCAGCAGAGCCGGTGCCGTAAACTGCAAACATTGAACTGGACGAAGCTGTACCAACGGACACACGGCCGACGTTTGAAATTCTCATTTTTTCTAATGGCGCGCCACCGCCTGTTTGTGTGCCAAAGATTAGTGAAACACCACCGCTATCACCCGTGGTCCGTTCTGCGCCGACAAATGAGGCTTCATAGTTGTTACTAGTCGACACTGTGAAGGCCAGAAGCGATTGGTCCAAATCGGTCGAGCTATATGTCTGGTACTTACCTTTGTAGCCTGATGTTGATCCTCCGACGGTTAACCGCTGATTCGCAAACGTCGTTCCGATCCCGACATTACCGCTATTGTCCACGCGCATACGCTCAACGCCGGCGATGTTGAATGCAATTTGTCCCGTGCCTACAGCTGACATCCCGGTGTTGGTCTGGCCGATGAAGGAATATCCGGGAGCGGTGCCGGTGCCGAGAGTCGACAAGATTTGTTGAGTTGCGATGTGATTTCCGAGATTATCCGCGGCGGCGCCGCTGCCGGTGGCCATTGTCGCCCAATTGTTGTTCGCGTAAACTTCAAACGCCGAGAGATTGGTGTTGTAGCGGATCATGCCGTTGACGCCGGTGGTGGGGCGTAAAGAAGTGGTCTCGCGTGGAACAACAATGGAACTGTATGCCAGGCCGGTGCCGCGGAAGTTCATGATGGCGCCATTGAGCGCGGCATTAGTGCCGACGCCGATCGTGCCGGTGTTGAAGAACCGCATTCTTTCAACGTTGGCGGCGGACAAACTCAATATCCCGCTGGCATTGTAGTTTTTAATTTCAAAAGTGGCGGCGTTGGACTGAATTTGCGCCGCATTGCCGGCCGCGGTCGAGTACATGATCATGTCCACTGAACCGGCGTTGGTGCCGGCGTGGAAACCGGCATTGGTGCTGGCACCGGCATTGGCGTTGTCGATGGAAATCAATTTTGAGGCGTCTTGGTTCCACACAAAGTCCAACATTTCGGCCGGTGATGCGGTTCCGACCCCGATGTTGCCGTTGGCGGCGAAACGCAGGCGCTCAACGCCGGCGGTATTGAAGGCAATGGAACCGGTTCCCGCCGCCCACATTCCCGTGTTGGCTTGGCCGATAGCAACTCCAGGAGCTGTGCC
>JANMVK010000473.1:0-7834 GCA_031392725.1 Pseudobdellovibrionaceae bacterium | reverse complement strand
AATTTTAACGCCTTACCGCCGCCCGCCGGTATGAGGCGCACTTCGTAGCCGCCGACTTTGGGGACGGATTCCCATTCGAGTTCGATGGTCTTAAAGGCCTGACCTTGCGCCATGGCGCATGCACCAGCCAAGGTCAGTGCCGCGAGAAAGACTTTACTCCTCTTTCTCACTGGCGATTCCCCGTTCCTGGTTGAAATTGAATCCGGGAATGATCACGGGCTCTTTGCCCACGTACGACCGACGTGCCATTTTCAAAGCGAACTTCATGGCTTTGTCTTGCGCGTACCCTAAACCTTCTTTTTTCGTGGCATAGGTGAAAGCCGCGAAGAAGTTCTCCATGGCTTTGGGGCCGCCTTTCAAAATATTATAACTGAGGTCCAAGGAGGTTTTCACGTCGAGGGAGAATTCATCCTTGTCGCGCAAAGTTCCGTAGACTTTGTAAAAGGGCTGGCGGATTCCGTTTTCATAATACTGGCTCAGGCGCGCGAGTTTAATAGTGTATTGTGCGCACAGCTGGTTGGGCAGATCGAGTTTCTGACCGTCCTTGCAGAATTTCACCAGTTCGATAAAATCCTCGCGCACTTGTTGAGCATCGCCTTTGTAGTCCTTCGACAATTCAAAGGCGAGCGCTAAAGCCGTGGTGAAGTCGTAGTCGAAAAACTCGGTGAGGAATGACTTGGTGAAAATTTCGGTGAAATTGGTTTGCACGTAATCCGGCATTTTGGCGAAATCAAAAGCCATCTCCAGCGACTTGCGGTCGGAGATGCCGATTTTCTTCAGCAGCACTAAGATTTTGGAGAAGCGGGTGGCCGCGCCGGTGCAGCCGCGGCTGACCCGGTCGGCGATCTGGCGGGCGGCGGTTTCGGTCACGACAAAATCCTGGTTCTCGCGCAGAAACGCGAGGACCTTGATGTACTCAGAGGTGGATTCACAATTTTTTATTTTTTGCTCAGCCAGCGCTTTGCGCCGGGCCTCGGGCATATCATCTTCGTAGCCGCCTTTGGCCCATGAGGAGTTGAGCGGCAGCAGGAACAAAACGGGAAGCAGGGCTCTTAGTATGTCCATGTTAAAGTTGTCACCGGGGTTAGAGTGCGGCTGTAGGGATCATAGGATACCGAAGCCGATTTTAACGGAGCGTAAATTTTCTTTTTGTATTCGATGTGCTTGTCGTAAACGCTGATGCTGTGATCCTCAAACATCAACGGCAGAAACGACAGGACGATCGACACGCCCGCCACCATTTTGCCATAGTCGTCGGCGTAGAGAACCGACATGGTGTTGGCCGCGACGTTGGTGATCACGGAGACAGTCTGAAGAATTCTCATGGTGCGCGCGGGCCGCTCCAGCGCCTCTTCGGCCAAGCGCTCGCGCAGTAAGGTCGAGCGTTCATCTTTTCCGGGATATTTTTTTAGCGCGCGTTCGCCGTTGTAGTAGGGGCGTTGCGCGCCCATAGCGATTCCTCCGATGACCCAACCCACGCCGATCGCGGTGGTGGCCATGGAAATGGTGGCGGCGTCGTCTTTGTTTTTGTTAGTCAGGTCGCCTCTTAAATTATTTTTCGAAGTGAAGCCGACGTAGGCGGTGGCCAGGCCGGACAATTCAATCGGCCAGTGCGTGATCAACCAACTGCCGCTCTCCGCCTTGGCTTCCATCCGCAATCGTTCGCTGGCGCGCGGTACGACCTGAAGCTCGGGATAGCCCATGCTTTCCAAGATATGCGAGACGTCGTTTTTCTCGTCGTCGTCATCTTTGTCGTTATCGGTATCGGCGGCCCAACTGAGCGGGGTCACGAACACTCCCAAAGTCAGAATTAAGATCCATTTGCGCATAGACGTCTCTCCAAGTTGATTTTTCTATTATATGGAGGAGCCGCGTTCCCGGTAAGTCTAGAGGGAGTCGAATCTGGA
Source organism: Pseudobdellovibrionaceae bacterium (assembly GCA_031392725.1). Taxonomy (GTDB): domain Bacteria; phylum Bdellovibrionota; class Bdellovibrionia; order Bdellovibrionales; family UBA1609; genus JALHOQ01. Next base: position 5,927 of record JANMVK010000473.1, on the reverse strand, counting down.
TTTAAATCGCGTCTGTTTAAATTGCCGGAGGGAGAGGGCGACCAAAGCCGACACCGACAAAAGGCAGGTGAGTATGAAAATCTGCACAAGACTGGCCCAATCATAGTGGGGCCGTGTGTGAAAGGTCCATTTGGCTAAGGTCCAGCACACCAGCAGACTTAAGCCCGAACCGAGCAGGGCGCCCCAGACACTCAAGGATCCGTAAGCGGCCAATTGCAGCGCCAGAATATCGCGGCCGCGCAGGCCTTGGCGGTGAAGTTGAATCCAATCCCGCTCCGACGAGAGCAGCTGAAACATGAGAATCATCACAAACACAAAAATTCCAAGCGCCAGCGACAGGCGGCTCGCGATAATCAGACCTGAACCGAGTTTGCCCAGCAGCGTGCTCACGGCATCGATGGCGTCTTCAATGTTGATGCTGGTGACATTTGGAAAATCATGGGCCAGCAATTTCTGAATCTGCATCGGTGTTAAATTTTTATGGCGCTTAAGAGTGAAAATCCAAGTTTTAGGCGCGCCGTCGATGACGCCGGGCTTGAGCTGCATAAAAAAGTTCGGCTCGAAGCTATCCCAATTCACTTGTCTGAGGTTGGCCACTTTAGCGCCGACTTCCACGCCCTGCACATCAAATAACAATTCATCGCCGATCTTGAGCTTCAGACGGTCGGCATAGCTGTCCTCCACGGAAATTTCGGCGGGAGAGACCGTCATATCGTTAAACTCTTTGCCGTCCACCACTTTTTCCGCGGGCCCGAGCTTTTCGCGGAACGACAAATTCACGCCGCGGTTGCGCATGCGCGCGTCGCCTTCTTCCTCGCGGGTGCTGAAGGTGGTGATTTCACTGCGCTCGTATTCGGTCCCGTTCACTTTGATCAAACGCGCCCGGACAAAGGGCGACTGCTGCGACACTTCAATATTATTTTTTGCGAACAGCGCCTTCAATGGTTCCACTTGTTCGTCTTGAACATCGAACATAAACAGGCCCGGCCGCTCGGTTTCCGGAGGAGACTTCAGCTCGCCGACCAAAGTTTTTTCCAGATGCGGAATCAATTGCGACAGCAACCCACACATGGCGCTGACCGTGACCAGCAGAACCGCGACGGCCGGACGCCGCAGCCACAAGGCGGTCACCGTATGCCACAGCCAACTGAGACGCGGATGGCGTCTGGCCCTTACGAGTCCCAGAGATAATAACGCGAGGGCAACAATGATCACCACGCTGCCTGCGAGCGCTCCGAGAAAAGAATAGGTGACCACCCAGCTGCGCGCTTGCAAAAAGGTCAGCAGTACGGCGAGCAGGGTCACTCCCATAATCAGAAACAACCACAGGCGCCAAGAGCGCGAGGCGGGATTATTCTGCGACACTAAATCCAACGCGGGAACCGAAGCCGTGCGGAATACGTTCTCCGCGAGCAACAGCCAGCCCATTCCCGGGCCGATCAGCAGCAGCACCAGCGTGTTTCGCCACGACCAAATCAGAGCGAAATCTTCGGGCAGTCCGCTTTTAAATAACGGAATGACGGCGTTGGAGCCGGCCCACGCGAGAAGTCCTCCCGAGGTGACGCCCACAATTAAAATAATCGTCAGCTTGATCAGCCACAGCCGCCGAAGGTCCGCGGTGGTGAGGCCTAAACATTTGAGCAAACCGCCGGAGGATTGCTCGAGCATCAGCCACCGCCGGCCCAAATAGTAAACGCCAATCCAGCCGAGCGACAAAGTGACCAGTCCCACCAGGCCGAGATAATCGAGCAAGCGGCTCAGCACCCGCAGTGAACCTTGCTCGAGGTCCGAAGGCACCGTGACCTGAATCGCGGGATCGGTGAGTTTGGATTCCACCGATTTTTTTAAATCGGGTGCCACCGGCTGCGGAACTTCCGCATACACCTTCTCGTTAAAGGTGGTGCCAAATGTCATCAGTCCCGTGGCCGGCAAATATTTTTTGCCTAAATATATCCTTGGTGCCATGGAGCCGATGCTGAAGGTCTGCGAGGAATCCTTACGGATCACTCCGCGGATGGTGAAGGTGGTCGCACCGATTTTTAAAGTGTCGCCCTCATTCACGTTCATCAGCGGCAGCAAATCCGGTGCGACCCAGGCCACCGGTTCAGATGCAAGCCGGTTGCCGTGGACTTCTTCATCGTTGATTTGTAAAACGCCCACAAGTGGATAGGATTCGTCCACAAAGCGCAGCGAGCCGAGCCGGCTCTCATTTTTGGTGGTGAACATGGCGAACATTTCCGTGACGTGAGACATGCGGCTGCCGGCCGGAAGCGCTTCGGTAAATTTCTGTAATTCCTCTTCGGTCAGCGGCCGCCGCGCGGAGATGGCGACATGGGCGGAGAGAATCTTCGCGCCCTGGACCTTGAGAGTCTCGCTCAGGCTCGCGCGGTAGACATCGATGACCGCCAGGCCGTTGACCGCCGCGCACAGGCTCACGGTCCACAAAATATAAATCCAGCGCTGGCGCCAGAAAGAAGCCGCAATTAAGCGCGCTAAGACCACAGGCGGCCCTCGCGCAGCGTGTACACGCGGTCGCAGCGTCCCGCCACTTCCGCCGAGTGGGTGACGATCAAGGCGGTCTGTTTGCGCTCGCGGATTTGGCCGAACAGCATATCCAAAACCTGCGCCCCGGTTTTTAAATCGAGGCTGCCGGTGGGTTCGTCGGCCAGTAATAACTGTGGTTTGTGAATCAAGGCGCGGGCAATGGCCACGCGCTGGCATTCGCCGCCGCTCAACTGATTGGACAAATGGTTCAGGCGCTGGCCCAAGCCCAGGACGCCGAGCAGCGCCGCCGCTTCCGGTTCAGCATCGCGCACGCCGTTCAAGCGCAGTGGCAGCGCCACATTTTCCAAAGCGGTGAGGTAGGGAATCAAATAGTAACTTTGAAACACGAAGCCGATACTTTTCCGGCGGAATACGGCCCAGCGGTCTTCACTCCACTCGGCGGCGTTTTCACTGTTCCAGGAAATGGAGCCGGAATCGGCCGGTTCAAAACCGGCGAGAATCGAGAGCAGTGTGGATTTGCCGCTGCCCGATTCGCCCACGACCGCCGCGACTTCGCCGGCCGGCAGATCGAGCGACAAATGGGTGAGAATCTGCAGTGTGGTGGGACCTTGATGAAATGTTTTGGCGAGGCCTTGTAGTTTTAAATTCATAAATATTTCTGGATAAAGTTAAAGACCGTGTCGGCCACAATCACATGGCCTTTTTCGTTGGGATGGATGCCGTCGGTCAGATTCAGCTCTGTGATGCCGCCCACTCCCACTAAAATAAACGGAATCAGCGGCACGCCGGTCTTCTCCGCCACCCGCCCGAAGGCCGCAGCGAAATCTTGGACGTACACTTCGCCATAGTTGGGCGGCAGCTGCATGCCGGCCAAAACTATTTTGACTCCGGCTTTTTTCGCCAGATCAATGGCTTTGGTCAAATTGCCTTCCATGGCCGCGATAGGAAGTCCGCGTAAACCATCATTGGCGCCGAGCGCGAGAACAATCAGATTGGGCTTATTTTTTAACTGCCAAGTCATGCGTGAGCCCGCGCTGGCCGATGTCGAACCGCTGATACCCGCATTGATGACCATATAGTTCTTGCCGAGTTTTTTGATCTTGGCCTGCAGCAGATGCGGATAGGCTTTGTCCTTGCTCACGCCATAGCCTTCGGTAAGGGAATCTCCAAGGATGACCAGGCGTTTGGGCTCGGCCAGCGCCAGGGGCGCGAGTGTGAGCATCAAACATAGAGCCAGTGCGCGCATCAGTAATCCGTTCTCTCGCAGGTAATGTGATAAATCGGCGTCGCCGGAGGATGAAATTCAGAGCTCCACACCAAGCGGTCGGCTTTAGGCAAATAAGTCAGGGTTTCCATTTGATTCAAAGTTTTAATCGGCACCAAAGCGTAATCCTTGTCTCTTTCCCACAGCTGAGCTTGCTTAAAATTTTTAATATTTTCCAGGGGAATTTCCACAATCGCCGCATACGTGAGCACACCCAAAACTTCGCGCGCGGTGCTAACCGCCGCATCGGTGACCGCGGTGCCGAGAAAGCCTTTGTCCGGCAGAAGCTTGCCGATGGGCAGCTTTCCGATCTCGCGCGCGACAAAGGGCCCCGCGCCCTCGAGCCATTCCGCTTTGGGCAACATGAACACGTAGGGTTCCGTGCCGCCCATCAACGACGTTTCCTTCGTAATAAAAATTAAATCGCCTTCAGGCAATACCGTCATGGCTTCCACATCATGAGGGCCGTCGGGAAAAGTAAATTTAACCTTGCGAAACGGTTTGGCCTTGTCGCCTTTCAGATCTTTTTCCTTAAACAAATACAGTTCCGAGTCGCGCGTTTTTAACTTGTTATTGCCGACATCGCCCACGATCAGGCAGGAGTCTTCACCGCATGGAGCGATGGCCAGAGCTTCTGTGTCGCGGAATTCGGCATCGCTTATGTTAATTTTTTTTATATCCTTGCCATTAATTTTACTGTGGAAGAGTAGAGACTTGTTGCCCGAATCATTGACCCAGTACAATCGGCCGGGAAAGTCCATGGAAGCGGCAAGGCCGCTCGCTTCCGGGAGACTTTTGCGCTCTAACACGCCCTCAGTTTTGGGCGCGCCCCATTTCTTTCAGAAAGTTGCAGAACTGTCGGCTGCATGCAGCAACAAAACGAGAAGCGTGAGTGTCTGAAGTGAGCCTGGCATTCCCAGCATTATTAGAAGTTATCCGGGTTAATGCAAATGGTGCCTTGACCTGCATTCCTTATATGAATAACTTTTTTGTTCTTACGCAAACCGGGGGGGATGTGTGCTTAGAGTCATTTCGCTTTTTCTAGTTGTTTTTGCCTCAATTACTCACGCTCAAGAGATAATCGGACGGTCGGCTTATCGCACACCGGGTACCAGTTATCTGGGTTACAAAACCACTGCAGCCGTGTTCAGCATCGACGGACTGGATGCTCCGGACCGCATCACACCCATGCAGGCCGCGAAATCCGGGAAACTAACCGTATTGCCGAAGGCCACTGAGTGGGAAAATGAAGTGGTAATGAATGACCGCTTCAATCAATTCCGCGATTTGCGCTTTATGACGGTACCCACGCGCCCCGACTTTATGCGGAGATCGTCCTGGATGTATCCCGATGATGGTTGCTTCGCGCGCGCCGCGCTCGCAGTCCGCAATTTGGTCCAAATGGCGGTCAGCGCTCCGAAAAAAGTTTTCGCCTTCGGTGATTTACGGGTGAAGTCCGCCAATGCCATGGGCGGTGAGGTCACTTGGTGGTACCACGTGGCGCCGTTAGTGGAGATCGCCGGACAAAAATATGTCCTGGATCCCGCCATCAACCCCGCGGGTCCGCTCAAGCTGGAAGATTGGCTGGCGAAGATGAATGAAGATCCTTCTTCCATTGAAGTTTCTGTGTGCGAATCCGGAGCCTACACTCCGGGAGATGATTGCGCGAAGAGCACGGATGGAATTGAATCCGGCGCCCAAAGCGACCAAGTGTGGTACTTGGAGCAAGAGTGGCAACGGCTTAAGGACTTGAACCGTAATCCGGAAGAGGAATTGGGCGAACATCCGCCTTGGCTCCACTAAGCTTTCGTTCTATGTTTAGAGGCGAATGCGCAAAATACTGCAGCCTGTTCGTTTCATAACGGTTCTTTTATCTATTTTCGTATTTTTAATCCATATGGGCGTGGTGTTTCTATTGGTACGCCGCCGTTGGCCGCGCGTGCGCTGGAGCAACCGAATTTTAACTTACTATTGCCGTTTTGGGCTTTGGATGTTGAATGTGCGGGTCAATCCTGTGGGTTTGGCGAACCGCGACGCCCAACCAAACGCTCTTTTCGTCGGCAATCATCTCTCTTACCTCGATGTCCTGGTGATCTCCTCGGTGCTGCCGGCGGGGTTTGTGACGTCCATGGAAATCCGCGAGACTCCGTTTCTCGGT
>JANMVK010000437.1:0-1105 GCA_031392725.1 Pseudobdellovibrionaceae bacterium | reverse complement strand
GCCCACACTTCAAAGCGCATGTCGGTATTTTGGCACCTCGGGCCTAGTTAAGACAATCCCTATTTAGACCGATAAATTCTTGATGAATAAGAGCCAAAACAAGGCCTCAGATCAAACCAGGAAGAAGCGTGAATCCTACTTCCTATTGTTGTCGTTACTCGTTCACGCATTGATCGTACTTATCTTCACTCAATCTCAACAGCCGCCGGCACAGCCTCGCGTCACTAAAGTGGAAGTGGAATACATCACGCCCGATGAGTTGACGCCACCCGAGACCGTGAAGACCGTGAAAACCGCGCGGGCCATGCCCGAACAAGTGGTGGAACAACAGAAGCAGTTGAATGAGGAAAAAGACAACGACTCGCGCTTCTTAAGCGCGTTTGATCAGAAAGTTTTAAAGGAAACCCGCGCCGACCGTTCCGGCGAATTCAAGAACACCGCCAAGGGCGGACAACCCGACGAAGGGCAAAAAGACGGCGCACTAAAAGATAAAGTGGAACTCGAGAAGACCGTCAAAAGAAACCGTGAAAAAGGCGATATGCCCGACTTACGTGACCTCACGCCCAAGTTCGCGCTCAATCCCGGACCGAAAGCCATCACGCTGGATGAAAACGGCGATCCGTCGCAGAACGACGATTATCTTAAAGACGTGCAGTCCGGTTTACAAACTTTGCTCAGCACGCGCGAATTTATTTACTACAGCTATTACAACCGTATCAAAGAATCCCTGCGCCAGCATTGGGAGCCCAATGTCCGCGAGAAAGTTAAAATCATTTACCGCAAAGGCCGCAATATCGCCTCGGCCAAAGACCGCGTCACGCAAGTGCTCGTGGTGCTCAACAACCAGGGCGAGTTGATCCGGGTCGAAGTGATCGGTCACAGTGGAGTGGAGTCGCTCGACGCCGCCGCCATTGAGGCGTTCACCAATGCGGCCCCGTTTCCCAATCCGCCAAAAGGCATGATCGAAAAAGACGGCACCATAAAAATCAGATGGGATTTTGTTTTAGAAGCCCGCATGGATTGGAACGATGAAAGCTATTCTACTTAGCGGTTACCGCACCAGTGAAAATAATGAAGAAGCGCTCGGCATCGGGCGTGATCACAC
>JANMVK010000383.1:0-2546 GCA_031392725.1 Pseudobdellovibrionaceae bacterium | reverse complement strand
GCCTTTTTATCATTGAAGGCTGTAGCGTAAATTCGTTGAAGTTGGGGATTTTTTTCGTCCCCGCGCCAGTAAGCGCCGGCGATGCTCAACGTTTTCACGGCGGCAATTTGGCCCATGCGCTGCACATGGGGACCCCGGCACAAATCAAACCAGTCTTTACCTTGGCGGTAAATTCCGACCGTGGTTTCGCCTTTGGTTTCCAGATCGCGGATCAGCTCCACTTTAAAGCGCTCACCCATCTTTTCAAACTGCACGATGGCTTGGTGAATCGGCCAATCCTCGCGCACCACTTCTTCATCGCGCTTTAAGATCTCGGCCATTTTCTTGTCGATGGTTTCCAGATCCTCAGGTTTAAACGGGCGCGGGCTATCGAAGTCGTAGAAAAATCCGTTGTCGATCACAGGACCGATGGTGACCTTTACATCCGGCCACAACTCTTGCACCGCTTGCGCCATCAAATGCGCCGAGGAATGGCGGATGACATCAAGGGCTTCGGGACTTTTAACCGTGATAATTTTTAAATGAGAGCCGTCTTTAAGTTTGCTGCGCAGATCGACCACTTCGGGATTTTTATCGATCATGCCGCCCACGGTGTCCTTGGCCAAGCGCGGACCAATGCTAGTGGCGACTTCAAGAACGGTGGGTTCATGATCGAAGGTCTTAGTGGAATTATCAGGCAAGACGATGCGGATGGACGACATAGATTAAAAGATCGTCACGGTCGAAAACAGGGCAGATTGGGTGTTCAAAGCCATTAACATCAGCTATCGAAGCTACGCATTTTGTTGCCTCAAGTCAAGAATGGCGCCCTTCGGCACTGGCCATTTCCTGAGGTAAGTCGGGCTGTTTACCCCGTAAAACGGGTTTGAGGGCGCGTTGGCTGGATCAGGGCTAATCCCAGTCGCAATCGACCGTTCCCTTGGATCACTATGTGGGTAAGTTTGCGGTCAGTTTACGCTCGGGAAACAAGAGATTTAAAGACAGACGAAGGCTGCCTTTGCTGAAACAAAAGAGAAGGGCTCGGTCCATGTCGGCGTTCCTTGGTGTGTCGAGCATCGGGATGAGATCTCAAACTCTGAAGTTTTTTGGACAGGCCGTCCTGCGCACCGCCTACTGGCTTCAACGTAAGCTCTGCGCTGAGCCTCCGAAGATACGTTCGATAGATCTGCTGAGCAATATGGAAAACTCACGGTCCCTGAGGCGGTTACCCCCTGGAGCGTGTTTGCATTTACTCCCAGCGGAAGCGCCAGCGCAATCATGAACAATAGACAATTCATTTTCATCTTTTCCTCCTATTGCCAGGCTAAAAAAGCCCAGTCTTACTGTTTTAATCGAGATAAAATCCACATGAGAAACGCTTTTCGACGTCCACTTCCATGAAACGAATCTCGCAATCCAAGTTCCGTAACTGATATTGATCTTGCGATTCGGTGTGAGTTTTTGAGGGAATGCCGGCATTTTTAAATAGTTCCAAGGCAAGCTTTGAGGAACCCTCAGTCAAACCAGCCTCTGTTTCGCAGAATGATTCTGGAAGACTCATCATGAACGAAGGGTGCCCGGGGGATGCGTCGCGAATATCCAAGCAAGCAAGAAAATACTCAAAGTAACGGATTTTTTCGTCGGTTTTACTCCTTTCTAGAATTTTCAAAGTGTTGAGAGCTTCGATCAAAGATAGAGCCTTCTTCCCATTAACAAACACATAGTCCGCCGAAGCTGGAGTTACGCCCGAAAAAAGTGTGATCAAAATGGCGATCACAGTAAGTTTTTTTCTTATAATGCCCCCGAAGCGATGCAAATCACGGGCTGACTTTCTTCTTTGCCAAAGTGAGTCTGGCTCAACACAGCGGCAATGAGGTGGCCGTTTACCTCGCCCGTTTTTTCTAAGAAAATCGGTTCAGCCCAGTCCATCATCCCGCGAAGGTTGGCTGTGGAATAAGGAGAGAAAAACATATGACCCGCACTGAAGACTCCGTCGCGTCCATTAAACTTGTGATCATCAACGACCACAATGGCATTTTTCTCCTCAATTGCCATTCCAAGCAGGACGCAGTAACCACGGCTATAATCGAGAGCATGGGCCTGCGAAGCTCCGGCGGAAAGACATATGGATAGAGCCGTCATCATCTTTAGCATTTTCATTTTTCGTTCTCCTCTGAGTGTCCTCCAGCTTTTATTCTTGCGGGAGAAATGTATGCACTAGGAATAGCTAAGATTTTAATTGAAAAAAATTGAATTATTGGAAATAACTCATAGCCTATGGATATAGATCGTCTGCATTATTTTTGTACCGTCGTCCAGGTGGGGTCCCTTACCAAGGCTTCGGAACTACTTAATATATCGCAACCCGCGCTTTCAAAGGCCATCAAGCTGCTGGAATCCGAGATCGGAAAGCCGCTTACTATACCTGCCGGACGAGGAATCGCGATCACGGATATAGGGATAAGGCTGGCCGCTGAATCCCAGCCTCTTCTTGCGGGATTTTTCGGCCTCAAGGAGAAGATTACTTCTGCCAAATCCACCCAAACGGTGGTTCGTCTCGGTTCGTT
>JANMVK010000381.1:0-4005 GCA_031392725.1 Pseudobdellovibrionaceae bacterium | reverse complement strand
GCCTGAGTTGGCTGAAGCGGTACCACTGCCCGCCGGTGGGCGTCAAAGGGGCAAGCCATGACTTCCCTAAAGTTTTTTCATGTCAAGTGGAGCTGAGACCAAAAGGTCCTCGCAACCCTTTTGTTCAACGGTTTTGGCCATGGGAGCCGACACGGAGACCACTGATTTGAACAGATCGTTGCCCCGCCAGCCCATGGCGCGGGTCACAAAGCCGAAGCCTTCAGCCTCCGGGGAAAATTCCATCAGCACGATATTGTGCGTGCCGGTGACCTCCCTGCGGCGCGGATTCTTTTTCTTAAACGCCCAGTGGCCGGGAAAACCAAAGCTATGAATATTGCTAGAGGTGATTTCAACGCTCCAATAGCCAAACAAAGACGGCTCAAGATCCTGCACTTCGGAAAAATGCACATCGCCACTGACAAACGCGAAGGCGCCGCCGCGATATTCGCCGTGCTGGCGCAGTTTTTCCACCCACTCTTTGGTGAATTCCGGCCAATTGAATTCGAGCGAATCTTTCTCAATCGGTCCGCCGAAAAATTGCGTGCCGCTGATTAGTAAGTTGGGACCGGCTTGAACTTTGCGTAGTAGCCAGCGCTCCTGATCGTCGCCGAACAATGGATGGGCGAACGAGGCATTGCGGAAGCTGCGGCCGTCGAGCATGATAAAATTCTTGCCGTATAAACGGAATTGCTTGGCCATGCCGGGGCCGCGTTCGAGAAATCCCGGAATTTCCTCATTGGCGAAAAAGGTATCATAGATTTTGCGCGTCTCCGGCATCAACTCCCAGCTGTAATCATCATTGTCGCCGCCGGAGTCGTGGTCATCCCATAGCGACAGCACCGGAACTAGCTCCTCCCAGAAATACAGATTTATTTTTTGGCGCGATTTTACAAATTCCTCCCACACCTGCAGGCCTTCGGTGGGAATCCGGGCCCGCAACAGCTTCGCGCGGTCCAAGTAGGCGGCGTCACCGGTGATCATCACCAGATCGGGGCGGTTTTCGGGTTTTTCCAAATTGTTCCACAGGAAAGGATTGTGCAATTGGCGCACCATGCAGCTGCCGACCGCGATCCGGCCACCTTTTTTAGTGAGATCCAAAGTTTTAAATTTGCGGCTCTCGGCTACAACGCCATGATCGTCGACAATTTCCAGCACAAACGGCGTGTTGGGTTTTAGTTCCGACACTTTGATGCGGAATACGACGGAGTCACTTCCTGGATACGACACGCGAGCGCTTTCCAAAGGTGAAAGTAGTGAAGGCTGGCCTGCAATCCGCACTTGAAAACGCAAATTTTCAAAGGCGGGGGCCACTACAGTGAAATGAGTGATGGAGTCGGAGGTCGCGCCCTGCAAAACTGAATATTTCATTTGGTGCGCGAAGGCCTGCGTGGTGATCAGGTTCACCAGCAATAACACCCAATATTTGTTCATGATTCCCCCCCGAGAATGTAAAAAAGGAGATGTGCCACAGTCCGCTGTCGAAATCTTGAAAAACAAAAATTTGTGAAATCTTTTCGACCTTTATGATAGGTTCTTCCTCATGATTAATGTGCGCCGTGCCAATGAACGTGGACATGCTGAGCGAGGGTGGTTGCGCTCTTTTCACTCCTTTTCCTTTGCCGATTATCACGATCCGAAATTTATGGGATTTCAGGATTTGCGCGTGATTAACGAGGATTATATCGCGGGCGGGCAGGGCTTTCCCACTCATCCGCACAAAGACATGGAAATTATCACTTATGTGGTGTCGGGCGAGCTCGCGCACAAGGACAGCATGGGCAATTCGACCAGCATAAAACCAGGCGAGGTGCAGCGCATGAGTGCCGGCACCGGGATTCAGCACTCCGAATACAACAATAAAAAAGACCAAGACACCCATCTCCTGCAAATTTGGATTTTGCCTGAGAAAAAAAATATCGAGCCCAGTTACGGTCAGAAAAATTTCGCGGACTCATATAAGAAAAATGATCTGACGCTTACGGTTTCGCGTGACGGCCGCGACGGCTCCGTAAAAATGAATCAGGATGTGGATCTATACGTGGCTAAATGGGCTGAGGGAAAATCAGTCGACTTTACCCCGCGTCCGGGCCGCAGTGCTTGGCTGCAAGTAGTGAAGGGTGAATTAACATTAAATAATCTCAAAATGGAAAACGGTGACGGCGCCGCGATTAACGGAGAATCACGACTTCAGATGCTCTCCAAGGGCCCTGCCGAATTTTTGCTATTTGATTTGCCGTGAGTCCGGGATTTGTCTCATTTTGAGACAGCAGGGGCGGCAATTTAAAAATTTGAGGTTTGCCCTCACTCTTTTCTCCGATAAGCTAATCAGATGAAGCGCACATTTATCGTCCTAGCAGCTACGCTGTTTGCCGCGGAATGCCTTTGGGCCCAAGATCTCACGATGTTGCCCGTTGCCCAGTTTATTGAAGATGAGGCCGCCGACGTCGAGGTATGCCAGGACTTTATTTGCACAAAATTGCGTGAAGAGATCTTAGTCGAGGCCTCCAAATGCCGCCCTTTGGCTAGTTTTAAGCGCCGCCGTATGCGGGTCAAACGCTCCAAAGCCAACAATTCATGCAAGCTTTATGCGGACAACAATTTTAAATCGAGTAAGGGCAAATGTTCCGCCGCCATTCGCGATGCTTGCGAACGCGCCGGTGTCGATGGCCGCTATTTAAATCAGAATGCATATGATCTTCATAAAAAAGGCCTGATGGAAAAAGCCGGCTTTGTGAATTTGATTTGGAAGTATAACGAACAGTCGGCGCCGCTTGGCGCGATCTTAATTTACGTCGGCGGCTCCGGCCACCGCTATGGCCACGTTGAAGTGCGCGTGAATCCCAGCCTCTATTGCAGCGATTACTGCAACACCAAGGCGGTTTCCGTGAACTTAAGCAACCGCTATAAACTGGTGGGGGTTTATTTGCCCTTCACTTCCTCCATTCAGCTCACCGCGAGCACTATCGAGCCTGGCGCTGGTCCGGGGCGAAATTCACCATAAGTTTTTTCGATTTGCCGAGCGAGGAAATCGATTTGAAGTGATGCCAGGAGCACGGCATAGTGTTACTTATAGTACGCCGCAGTTCCTTCTCCGCGGCCTTACCAGGAGTAACCATGGCCAATCCAATCAATATCGGAATCCCGGAACCCCAACGCAAAGAGATCGCACTACATTTGTCGAAGCTTCTCGCGGACACCTACACGCTATATCTTAAAACTCATAATTTTCATTGGAACGTGACAGGTTCGATGTTTCAAACCCTGCACACTTTATTTGAAACGCAGTACACGGAAATGTGGCAAGCCGCCGATGTGATCGCGGAACGCATTCGCTCGCTGGATGAAGTCGCGCCCGGTACCTACACTGAGTTCATTAAGCTCACCTCGATCGCTGAAGCTAAAGGCGTGCCTCAGGCCCGCGAGATGATCGCGCAGTTGCTGGAAGGTCATGAGGCCGTGATTCGCACCGCGCGCACCGGCGTTCCGGTTGCCGAGAAATGCAGTGATGAAGCCACCATGGATTTATTAACTCAACGATTGCAGCTGCACGAGAAAACCGCATGGATGCTACGTTCTCTCTTACGCGACTAAGCGAGGATTTATCGTCGCTGGTTGAAGATGGTGATTTTGAGGGGGCCGAAGAATTTCTCTCCGGTTGCCTCGGTCAGCATCCCGCGATGTCGGCTTATTTACATTTTCAGCTTGGGCGTTTGTACCACCGTTGGAACAAGCTATCGTCGGCGGTCCAGCATTTGAATTATGCGGTGGACGCCGCGGTTGGAAACGAATTATTTTTGGTGCAAGTTCTCGATGAATTGAATTCCGTTAAAAAAGTGCAAAGGGTGCAGCGGCCATGATGGGGAATCAAAAGGGTAGCGTGGAGAAAATGATCATCGCGGCTGTTGTTGGCGGTGGGATTTTGGTTCTTGTGTTTATGTTTATTCAAAAGATGCTCTAGCTTTTTGCCGCAGGCGCTCCGTAAACTGTGTTTACGGAGCCTGTGCG
>JANMVK010000305.1:0-2011 GCA_031392725.1 Pseudobdellovibrionaceae bacterium | reverse complement strand
CTCAAGGCCCACCATCTCTACAAACTCGACGTTGAGTACATGATTAAAGACGGCGAAATCGTGATCGTCGATGAGTTCACCGGCCGCTTAATGCCGGGCCGCCGCTGGAGCGACGGACTTCACCAGGCGATTGAGGCTAAGGAGAAAGTGAAAGTGCGCAGCGAGAACCAAACGCTGGCCACCATCACCTTCCAGAATTTTTTCCGTATGTACAAAAAAATGGCCGGCATGACCGGAACCGCCGAGACGGAAGCCACGGAATTCAAAAAGATTTACAATCTCGAAGTGCAAGTGATCCCGACCAATAAAAAAATCAACCGCACCGATCACGAAGATGTGGTTTATAAAACTGAAGCGGCTAAATACAAAGCCATGGCCACGGACATTCAAGCGCGCCATCTGGCCGGGCAGCCGGTGCTGGTCGGAACCGTGAGCATTGAGCGGTCCGAGCGGCTGTCGCGCATGCTGAAAAACGAAGGCATCACGCATAATGTGTTGAACGCCAAACACCACGAACGTGAAGCCGAAATCGTCGCGCAAGCGGGCCGCAAAGGCGGCGTGACTATCGCCACCAATATGGCGGGCCGCGGAACCGATATTCTCCTCGGGGGAAATCCGGAGTTCCTGGCTAAGACCGAAATCGGGCCGGAAGCCACTGAAGAGCAAATTGATAAGTTGATTCCTAAATACCGCGACCTTTGCGCCGCGGAGAAAAAAGATGTGCTAGCCGCGGGCGGTTTGTACATCATGGGAACCGAGCGCCACGAATCCCGCCGCATCGACAATCAGCTGCGGGGCCGCGCCGGCCGGCAAGGTGACCCCGGAATGTCGCGCTTTTATTTATCGCTGGAAGATAATTTGATGCGGATTTTCAACGGCGAGCGCATTCAGAAAATTATGACGACGTTGCGGGTGCCGGAAGACGAACCGATCATTCACCGCATGGTTTCAGGCGCAATTGAAAACGCGCAGAAACGGGTGGAAGGCCACAACTTCGATATCCGTAAACATTTGATCGAATACGACGACGTGATGAACAAGCAGCGCACCAATATCTACGGCTTGCGCCGCCAGATTTTGGCCGGCGAGCACATTGAGCGCAAGGTGCTGGACATGCTGAGCGACGTGACGTCCAGCCTGCTCGACACGTTTGTGCCGGAAGGCTCAAAACCCGAAAGCTGGAACGTGGAAGGCTTGGTCGCGGGCGTATACCGGATCTTCGGCATGCCGGTGACCCTTGCGGATTTTCAGGGCAAATCGATTGAACAAATCACCGAACGTATCAGCGCCGGCGTAAAAACTATTTATGACCAGCAGAAAAAAGAAATCGGCGGTTTTTTCGAGCAGCTGTCGCGCATGCTGATGTTGCAGACCATCGATCAGAGATGGAAAGAGCATTTGGAACGCATCGATCATTTGAAAGAGGGCATTCACTTGCGCGCCCATGCGCAAAAAGATCCGCTGATCGAGTACAAAAAAGAGGCTTTTGCCGCCTTCCAGGAAATGAATTTCTGGATTCAGGAAGAGACCGTTGAAAAGTTACTGAAAATTAAACTGGTCAATCAAGAGCGCGCCCGCCAAGTTCTGGAAAGCCGCCAAGAGATCGACACCGCCAATTTGAATTACGCCGGCGCCGATGACGCCGCTCCCTCCACATTCGCCAGCCAGCCGGCGCGGGGCGGGGGTTTGCCTCTGCGCAATCCTCAGGGCCCTATGAGCATGACCCTTGGTCCCGGCCCTGATTATGATGGCGACGGCCCCAAGCTTAACCGTGAGCAGCGCCGGCAGCGCGAGAAGGCCAAGAAGAAGAAGCTGAAGATCTAGCGTTTCAAAGGACCGTAGGATGACCAAATATTTTTTCTTAGTCTTTTTAGTTTTGGGTGCTTGCTCCTCTGTGCCCAAAAAATCGGGCGAAGCTAAAAGTACGGTCAGCTCCGGTTCAGTAAGCAACATGGTCGGCAAACCCTGGCGCGATTGGCCGCCCTCAAAATATCCTGAAATGACCATTCCC
>JANMVK010000249.1:0-6037 GCA_031392725.1 Pseudobdellovibrionaceae bacterium | reverse complement strand
GATTGCTCAAGAATCTAATATCGCGCACGCGGGCTTTTTCAACCACCGGCTGAGGCGCGGGAGCGGGTTCCGCGGGTTCAGGAGTGGGCTCGGGAGCGGCCGGCTGTAAATCTTCGACCGGCGGTGCGGGCTGGGCCACTTCTTTTTTCGGTTCCTCTTGGTCGAGGTCGGCTTCAAAATCTTCTTCGGAACCGGCGGGCTCATCGCTCTCAGCCACGCTGCCGTCGTCATCGGAATCCAGATCTTCATCGAGTTCGTCGTCGTCGCCGCTTTCGGCCGGGCTGCTCTCGGCCGTTTCGTCGCTGGCACTGGCTTCGCTGCTGTCGCCGCTGATGTCGTTGTCGCTGATGGGTTCGTTGGCTTCATTGACGGTTTCGTCTTCAGTCTCGCCCATGGTGCAGGCGACTAGTCCAAAGCCAAAATGAAATATGAATAGAAGGGAAACAAGTAAGCGCATCATCCGTGACACCCCATTACTTTAAAAGTCTTATATAAATATAGACTAGTTAGCGTTCCATGCGAAGCACTCTTGTGCGGTAAATAATATCTCCGCGTTTTCGCACGGCCTCGACCACCACAACTTCACCCTCGCGAATCGCCGCGATGTAACCGTTGCGGTTGCCAATACTTTCGTCGCGTCCTAATACCAAAACTTCTTTTTCAGGATCCACGAACATCGCTTTGGGTTCTTTGATGTCCCACATGATTCCAATCAACTGCAGCTGTTCAAGATCGAATCTTTGGGCGGGTGATAGGGGCCGGGAAGGTCCGTCGGTGTCGACCGGAACATATTCCGCATAGGCTTGGAACGGGTCGCGCCGGTTGACGATGTCATAAATAAACGGCTCAAGAAATCCTTCCAATTCGGAAATTCCGGAACTGGCCTGCGCCGTGGTCAGGGGATCATGGCCTGGATCCGCGGGCGGCGGAGCTCCGGGAGCAGCGGCGGCCGGAGGCGGAGCGCCCTCTTGCGCTTTGCTCGTGCCCATAAATTTCAGTGACACTAAAAAGGCCAAACCGACACTCAGCACCGAAGCGGAGACGTAGGCCACAAGCTGAAGGCGGTCCTCGCGCTTCATGGCCCCTTCCCTCCGGGTTTAGCGTTGGCGCCCGAGCCGCGGTAACGGAAGGCCACGATCTCCACTTTCATGTTCACCACCGGCGGCTCGTCGCCGCGGCCGTCGCGGGTGTGGGCGAAATCAATTTTCTTAGTAATTAAAATCTGATTAATCTTGGTCAGGTTACTGAGAAACACCATGTGCTGGAGAAAACTTCCGGCCACATCCACCGACACCGTCAGCTCCTCGAATTCTGGCGCCATCGGCGAAATTTTTGTGTTCAATGGCGCGACCGTACTCAGTGACAAACCCGCCACCTTGGCTTCGTTGGAAACGATCCGCATTAGATCCGGCATGCCGAACTTCTCCGGCACCAAGCTTAAGAGCTTATTGATGGTGCTTCCGATTTCAGAAGCCGTCTTTTTATAGACGGCGGCGCGGTCCAATTTCTTCTGGTTCTCGATGATCAAGCGCCCCAACTCTTCAATTTTGCCGTTGTTGGTGGCGATCTGCTGCTGCTGCACCAGACCCGGGTCAAACACCATAAAATAATAGAACGCGGCCAGGACTAGGCCCAGCATCATGGCTCGAACGACTGTGATCCGATTCATTATATCGGTGATCATTTTTTCCGGCTCCCTTCCACATCGGCAGTGAACATAAACTCACGCACGATGCCGGCGCGGCCCGAAACCGGGATCTCCTGATTTTTGATCACGATCACTTCACTTAGGTAAGCGCTGTCTTCCAGGCGCTTGACGAATTCGGAAAGATCTTCAGTTGCCACGGCGTTGCCGACAAATTGAAAGCGGCCGTCTTCCACATTGGTGTTGTCGGATTCAAAGTTGATGGTTTTCAGCCAAACCTTCTCGGGAATCGAGCTCTGCATGAAATCCAAAGTCTTCACTTCGCGCAAGCGCAATTTCGACAGGAGCTTGAGCACTTTCAATTTGTCCTCAAGCTCTCGCGCTTGGTTCTCCACATCCTTCACGCCTTCCGCCTCGGCGGCTTTAGCGGAAGATGCGGTTTCCAATTCACTGATACGGATTTGCAAGTGCGCGGCCTCATCATTCATTTTCCGGATATTCTGGCCTTCATAAACCATCAAACCCAGAGTGAACAGCAGCAGGAAAGCGATTTTTACGATTGTATCCCGCAGGTCGGTGCCGCTGTCGGACTCGGCGGCGCGCATCTGCGTTGGTTGATCGTTAACCCGGTTTTTGAGCAGGTTTACGCGAATCATGTTCAGCCGTCTCCCGGCGCGCGCAATCCCAGTCCCACGGCAATGGCGGCGAAGTCTCTCACTTCCGCCACGTAGTCAGCGCTCATGGCTTTCTCATTGACCTTGATATTGCGGAACGGATCCAAACCCTCACAATTTAGCTTCGTGTGTTTGGCAATGTACGACATCAGGCCGATGGTGCGCGAAGCGCCGCCGGTGACAAAACATTGCGTGACCGGCAGGCCCGGTGTGGTGTTGACGAAAAAGTCCAAACTGCTCTGCACTTCTTCGGCCATGACTTCGTGAGTGGCCTGCAGAATCCGGGTGACTTCCTCGGGCGCGGCACCGCCGGTGCAAGCGGAGATCTTCATGGCCTCCGCTTCTTCCATGCTCATGCCCATGGCTTTGTGAATCTCCGTGGTGTACGTCAGTCCGCCGGCGGGAATATCACGGCAGAAAATCACTTCACCGTTTTCAATCACAATAAAATTGGAAATGGCGGCGCCGAGGTTGAGCAGAGCCACCGTCTGGCCTTTTTGCGAGCCCCAGTTGTTGAGATAGCAATTGGCCAGCGCGAATCCGCTGACGTCAATCACCGCGCACTCAAGGCCCGCGCTCTGCACGATGTCTTGATAGAGAAAGGCGATATCTTGGCGCGCGGCCACCAGCAGAATGTCCATGGTCTCAGGGCTGGTTTGGAATTGGCGCAAAATTTTGTAGTCGATATTCACTTCGTTGATGTCGAACGGAATGTACTGCTCGGCTTCCCAACGAATTTGCCCGGCCACCAGCTTTTCATCCATCAGTGGAATGGCGATGCGCTTGCTGATCACCGAAGTTCCCCACAACGCCACTGAAACCATTTTGCGTTTGGTTTTTAAATTGATGAGCATTTGCTTGAGCGTGTCTGAAATCGCCGCGGGATCGGAAATCTCACCGCCGTTGATGGCGCGCGCTGGAGTGGGCATCACGGAAAATGCCGTGAGCGTGGCGCCCTTACGACTGACATCCAGCTCAGCCATTTTTATATTGGCTGTTCCAATGTCGAGTCCGATCAGTTTTTTTGACTGGAAAAACATCCTGTTGTCGCCTCTAGTCGCGAGTCAAAGACCTTATATCCCTATGGAAATTAGAAACGACCGCCAAAATCTTGTCAATTGACCGGGACGTGGGCCGGAATAAACAGACCAATGTACCAATGGCCCAGGACTTCGCCCCCCAGCAAGTAGGCCACCGCAGCCGCGGCCAGATATGGACCAAAGGGGATCACTGACTTAAGGCCAGCCTTGGATTTGGAGGCGTAGGCAATCCCCACCACACTTCCCACGATACTGGACACCAAAATGACAAACGGGATGGAGGTCCAGCCTAAAACTGCGCCAATCCAGGCGAGCAATTTGATGTCTCCTCCGCCCATGCCTTCCTCTTTGCGAATCACATAGTAGAAGTAGGCAATGAACCACAAAAAACCGCCGCCGATAAGAACGCCGAACACCGCGGGCAGAAATTCCCGCTGGGGATTAAGCGCGGCGCCGATCAGGCCGAGCACGATTCCGGACAGCGTGAAAACATCCGGCAGAATCATATGATCCAAATCAATCACCGAAACCACCAGTAAACTCCAACAGAAGATGATGTACTCGAGGGTGAGCCAGCTCCAGCCGTATTTTAAAAACACCGCGAGGCACAATAGGCCGGAAAGCAATTCCACAATAGGATAGCGCACTGAAAATGGTTTTTTACAGGCGCGGCATTTACCAAACAACCACAGCCACGCGAACACGGGCATATTGTCGTACCATTTGATCGGGGTTGAACACTCCATGCAGCGGCTTCCGGGCCACGCCACGCTCTGCCCTTTGGGCAAGCGCAAAATCACCACATTGCCGAAGCTGCCCCACAACAGGCCAAAAATAAACACGAACACGGCATGCACTATATGTTCAACCGACATCTTTTTTCCTGAAGATAAGAGTGGCAAGTCCAATACACAAGCCGAACCAGCAGATGGCGTAGGCCACGGAATTCAAATTGGCCAGCGTGTCCACCGGTTGGTCGTAGAGCACCAGATCCTTCCAATTGACCCGTTCTAAATTAGGCAGAAAGTTGCTGGCGAGAAAATGGACGATGGCGATTCCGCCTCCGCTCTTCTTAGCGAAAAATTCCAGGCTGTCTTGCCAATGCCCGATCAGAAATACGCCGAAGCTAAAACACACCACCAATATCGGGCGCGTAATCATGGAGAACAGTAAGGTGACGCCGAGAAGAACCAGGGACTCGCACAACAGTCCGGTCAAAACCCAGATCAAACGCCCATCCAGGGGCATCTTAAGAAAGGCGAAGACCGCGGTCAGCACCAGCGCAAGACCCACGATCATGGTCAGAATCAGCAGCGTCAGGCCGAGCGCCTTACCCAGAATAAACTGAAAACGCGAAATGGGACGGACCAAAATGGTGAGAATGGTTTTCTTGTCGATTTCTTTGTAAACCAAATTGCTGCCCACAAAAATCGCCAGCGCCACCGCCACCAAGTGAATGGCGCTCAGGCCAAAATTGGCCGAGATGCGCGCCTGCTCCGCAAAACTGAGCTGGCCCATGAGCAAACTGATTCCGATTAATAAAAAAGCGAATAAAATTAATCCGTAAAGAATGCGGTCGCGGATCACTTCGCGGTAAGTGTTCATGGCGAGAACCAAAATGACTCTCATGAACGCCGCCCTTTTAGCGCCATGGCCACAAAAATTTCTTCCAATGAGGCCCTCAGCCGGCGCACTTCCACAATGGCGGCGCCGTTATTGATTAATTCCTTGAGCGCGGGTTGCACCTGGTCTTGGGTTGGAACTTTGCGCGCGGCTTTTTGCCCGCCATTTAAATATGAGATTTCATATTCGACGCCACTGCGGTCAAGCAACGCGTCGGTCGTGCCTTCGTAAATGCCCACGCCGTCCTTGATCACCACCAAATGCTGACACAGGCGTTCCATATCGTGGAGCAAATGGCTGCTGAAGAACACGGCCGGACCGCGCTTTGCGGTTTCAGTGATCAGTTCGGCCAGCGCCAGGCGTCCGTCGGGATCCAAGCCGGACATGGGTTCGTCTAATATCACAAATTCAGGATCGTGAATCAGCGCCTGCGCCAACCCCACCTTTTGCAGCATGCCTTTGGAGTAATTGCGGAGCGCCCGGTCCTTGGCGAAAGTCAAATCCACCCGCCTGAGCAGCTCATCGATCCGGTCGC
This sequence comes from Pseudobdellovibrionaceae bacterium, assembly GCA_031392725.1. Classification (GTDB taxonomy): domain Bacteria; phylum Bdellovibrionota; class Bdellovibrionia; order Bdellovibrionales; family UBA1609; genus JALHOQ01. The sequence goes on along the minus strand of JANMVK010000249.1, from coordinate 520 downwards.
GTAAAACTCCGCGATTCCAGCTCGAGGTCAGCTTGGCGTAAAATTCTAAAAACTCGCGGCCGGTGAGATGTTCATAAAAATAGGGGCGCTCAGGTAAAAAGCCGATGCGCTTGCGGGCTTTGACGTCGAGCGGTTGGCCGAAAAACAGCACTTCGCCTGAATCCAAATGATCCAAGCCAAGAATACAGCGCATGGTGGTGGTTTTTCCGGCGCCATTCGCGCCAAGAAAGCCGGTTACGGTTCCGCCGCCGACCGAGAAATTTAAACCCTTCAGCACGGACGTGCTCTTGGGAATAAATCCCTGCTTATAAGACTTCTTCAGATCTTTGACCGAAAGAACATTCATAATGGGTTAACGCTAAAGTCGCCTTGCATACGTTTCTTCAATGCTAATACGAAGGCTTGAGCGGCGTCACTCTCCGTGATGCATGGAATCGAATAGTCCACGCAACTGCGGCGGATGCCAAATGAGGCTTCAATGGAGCGGCGGCCCGAAGTGGTGTTGATCACGAAGGCCACC
>JANMVK010000209.1:0-2057 GCA_031392725.1 Pseudobdellovibrionaceae bacterium | reverse complement strand
TCGGAGCCGGGGCCGGTGCGGGTGCCGGAGCTGGGGTGACCACATCGCCGCCGTCTTGCGCCACCTGGCCTTCGGCGTCTTCCGGATCATCGGCCGTCACGGCCATCAGTTGTGCTTTGGAGAGAGCATCATCAGAAGCGGAAATTTTCGCTTCTTGGCAGTTTTGAAATCCTATAACTAATAAACCAATGCCGATAATCACCAGAAAACGTTGCATGGAAACTCCCTCATCTTACATACCGTTTGTTGTTGTGTTTCCCCTTGAGAAACGTCCGGCAGAGGGGAGATCAAATTACTTCTTCTTATTGCCTTTACCATCGGGCGGTCCATGTGGAGCCGGAGCATGTCCGGCCGCATTTTCCGCGCCCACGGATCCTTGAGCGGAAGGCCGCCCCTGGTCCGCTTTTTTACGCTGGCCGCTGACCCATTTTCCGAATTCCTTACCCTTGTCGGCGCCGGCGTCTTTTAATTTTTTAGCTTCTTCTGAAACTTTAGCTCCGAAATTTTCAGCCTTGGGTTTGGCCTTGGAATCTTTCGAGCGCTGCAACTGTTGCGAAACCTGGCGGTCAAAATCGTTGATGTCTTCGCTGGTGGCGGGAATCAAAGTCTGCGCTAAAATCGGCTGCGCCATGATGCTCAACAGGATTGCAATGGCCATTACACGGTTGCTCATATTAACTCTTCTTTCCGAAGTGAAGAGTTAAGGTCTTGGTCTGAATCAACTCATCATTGGCGTTATACATTTTAACTTGCAGGGGAACATCGCCGGAGCGTTCGCTCACGACCACAAAAGGCAAGCGTCCTTTAGAGCGGTCGGTAACCGGCAAACGCAATTTCTTGAGTGATTTAACGGCTTCGTTTTTAGAAACAAAACTCACGCCTTCGGGCAATTCAATTTCAGCGCTGTCGACCAGCAAAATTTCACTCTGGTTGAAATCCACTTGAATCACATAGGGTTCATAAGTGAACAGCAAATCTTGTTTGGGCTGCATCTGGATATAGGAGGTCAGACCGACAACGGCGGCCACTGATAAAGCGGCGACCCAGCGCCAAATCCACACTTCGCTTGAAGTGCCCTTGGCCGCGCGGGCGGCGACTCGGGCTGCGAAAAACGCGGAAGGTTCCACTTGGGGGAGCCCGCTGAAGATCGCTTTGGATTTTGATTCAAACTGGTCTTGGCTCACATATACCTCTCACACAGGAAGACGGGTGACGGATTCATTTCGTTTCGGGACCTTGCCATTTTTCCACGAAGATTTTGCGAAGGCGAAAAAGCCTAGATCTTACGGCAGCTTCCGAGATTCCAAGGATTTCGCCGGCGTCCTTATAGCTATAACTTTCCATGTCCACTAGGACCAGCAAAAGCCGGTCATCCGTCTCAAATTGAGACAGCACTTTGTGAACGGCGAGGATCTCGGTCATTTCATGCGCCGGAGCTTCCTGCTTTTCAGTTTCCTCGGGCGAGAGGGATTGCTCGCGATGCCGCCGCCGTTGATCAATATACAGGTTACGCGTGACCCGGAACAGCCAGTCGATAAAGGCGCCGGGCTCTTTTAGTTTTTTCAGGTTCGTGAGGGCCTTGATATAGGCTTCTTGCGAGAGATCTTCCGCCTGCACCGGATCGCCGCACAGGACTAAACAAAATTTGAACATGCGAGATTGAGTAGATTCAATCAGTTCCTTCACGGCTGTTTGGTCGCCACCGGCCGCGGCTTCGACAATTTCTTTTAGAGCGCGTCCCATACCCCACCCACCAGCACTTGCAACTGACTGTAGCTTTCATTACTTACCGATGTCGCGCCCAATGTCGATTTGTTTGTGGTTTGCGTGAGGCCCGCGTAGGCCGAGAGCCGGCCCGAGAAAATTTTTGTGATTCTCGCCGACAGGACGGTTTCTTTATCTTCGCGCAGCTCATTGCCCGGCTTAGCGAGCGTGGGATAATTTTTGGCCGCGAAGGATAACGCACCTTCCGCCGCCCAGTCCCTGCGAATGCGCCAGAGCAGCCGCGCCCCGGCCCCGAGTGAGCGGTAAGCGGACGGCAGCAGGTCGCCGTTGGT
>JANMVK010000183.1:0-5487 GCA_031392725.1 Pseudobdellovibrionaceae bacterium | reverse complement strand
GCCCCAATCACCCAAATGATTGAGCCCGATCACTTCATAGCCTTGGGCCTTGCCTAAATTGACAATGCTATGGCCGATGATGGACGCCCGCAAATGGCCGATGTGCATGGGTTTGGCGACATTGGGCGAGGCAAAATCAATCACGATTTTCTTGCCCTTGCCCACTTCGGTGAAACCGATTTTGCCGCGTTTGCCGAAAATCGAATCGGTCAAAACTTTTTGCACGAACTCCGGCGTAAAAGTAAAATTAATATATCCACTGACTGGAGTGACCGCTAAAATTTCCGGTGGTTTTATTTTAGTCATCTCGACTGCTAGATCGGCGGCCAGTTTAGGCGGCGGCATTTTCGCTTCCTTGGACCACGCGAACACCGGCAGTGCCAAGTGACCGTGCCCGGCCTGTCTGGGGCTCTCAAGCAGCGCTTCAATCTGTTGAGCGTCGCGCTTGAGCAGAGTTGCGAAATTTTGTCCGACTACGGATCTTAACACTGGCAGCATCGGGTGAATTTACTATTTCCAGATGGAGTAAGTCACCATTTTGTCATGCACGCGTTTCACTTTTGCGACGGTCGCCGTGGTGGGCTGTTTGCGGGCTTCATCCATGGCCATTTTGAGCTCATACCAGTCATCAAACAGCACGTACTTATAACCATTGACCATGCGAACTTGATTGATCTGATCGAGGCCCTTGGGATTGAATTTTTGACCCGCCACCGCCTGGGCCACGCGCGTTTCCAGAGCGGAACTCAAGCGCAGCAGCGCCAAGCGTTCGGTCCAAATGGCGTAGGCGTGAAGTTTCCGCACCCGGTTGATGGCCTGCTTATACTGCGGATCGGTGGTGCCGACATTGAGTTTAGCTTCTTTTTTAATGTCGCCGCTGGTGGCGCGGAAAATTAATTTTCCTTGCGGCAATTTGACCTTGGATAAATCCAGCGGTAGGCGCGGATCGCCGGTCGGCTTCAACCGCAAATAGCGGTAAAAGCTCGGTCCCGAGGTCACATGGCCCGGCACTCCCACCACTTGCACAAACACCGGAAAATCGGGTGAACCGTTGGTGCGCAATTCAATGCGGGCCTGGCTGTTGTTGCGGTTCTGCACGGCTAAAAACAATTCCGTGGGCGGCTTGCTGGGTATCACCACTTTTTTCACAACCGGAGGCTTCGGCTTGGCCACCACTTCTTCCTTTTCCGGCTGCAATTCCTCATCCGGTTCTTCACTGGGCTCATCTTCCACCGGCTCGGGCGCATTTTGCTCGGCTTCCACCGCTTCATAGCCGATGGGAACCGTGGGCTGGGGCGGCAGAGTTTCCACCACGGTGGTGGGCGGCACGTCCAGCGTACGGTGGCGTTTGATATTGCGCGAGAGCACTAAAGCGACCGCGCCCAGCACCACCACTAAAATTCCGACAATGCCCCAATCGAGCCATGGCACATTCTTCCGGCGACGTTTGGTTTTGCTCGTGCCGGTTTTTGTGCTGGAGCTGATGGTGGAGGTCTCGCGAATTTGTGTCACGTCACCAGGAGAAACTTGGGTGACTTCCTCATAGTGAATCGGGGGCGCGGGCGGCGGAACTTCATTATCAGGTCCCGCTTTTTTAGTCAGATCGCGGGTTTTTGCTTCAGGCGGGGGCGGCTCCGGGATCGGCGGCCGCGCGCGCTTCATCTCCACGACATTTTTCACCAGTTGGGTGGCGTCTTCGGGCAGACTCGGCGTGACCGCGGTATCGGCTGGCTTACGCAGCCGCGGATTGAATTCCTCCAGCAGGCCGATGCGCTTCCATTCGTTAAAACCGCTGCGCCAAACATAATCCGTATAGCTGACCTTCCCAGCCATCAGCGCTTCCCGCACTTCCTCATGGGAGAACGGGCCAGTGGTGGTGAAATCAAAACCGTCGGGACTTTTTCTCTGCAAACACACCCACGGGCGGTCGCGCAGCGCGGACTTGGATTTTTCCTTAAAGTCCTCTTTGAACTCCATATGCTCAAGCGCCATGCGCCAGCTGGCTTCGCCTTCTTTCAAAATCAAATCAAACAGGCGGATCTTGCCGTCTTTAATGCGGACCTTGAGATCGGTCAATGTGACCGGCCCCACGGTTTTTCCCTCAGCCTGATAAAAAAAAGAATCTTGATTCATATTTTCTGGTCGTGCTCAATTTCGCGAATTAGGTTCCAGTAGAATTTGCCGAACTGTTCCCCATCCAAATTCACTTTCAAATAAGTCAGCAATTGTTGCAAACTAATACGTTTTGACCGGACTTTTTGAAACAGCCGCTCGCCCAACAAATCCCCCGCCAAACGCGACGCTTCCACCACCGCGTCCAGGCTCTTAGGCGTATAACTGCGCCGCCTCAAGCGCTTGGTTTGAATCCACATCACTTCACTGAGCCGATGGTCCAGCGCCAGCAACAAAGCCATGCGCCCTTTGTCCTTGGGGTGCGAGGCCTCCAGCCGCAGCCGCAAGGAATCCCAATTTTCGGCCTTGCGCTTAGGGTTGATCCACTTGCTGAAGAAAAATCCCACGGCTTCAATCCACACCAGCGCGACAAAATCACCCGGCAAATCCCACATGGCGCGCTCGCGGTGAGCCAGCTGCGCGTGAATAAATTGGCCGGCCAAAGCCGAGGCGTGGTTAATCGTAGGGCGCGACAAATAAAGCCAGTCTTTTTCCGGCAGCAAAAAACTTAAATCATGTTCGAGATGATAAACCAAAACCTTGGCGAAGCGTTTGGGCAGAGTCATCTTCAAGCGCGACAGCGAAGTGCGTGAGTTGGGGCAATAAACTTGGAGCCGGGATTTGTTCACTTTAAGTTTCAAATCACTCTCGAGCACTTCCACCAGCGACGCGACATGGTCGGAGTAATCAATGGCCAAGTCCTCCTGCAAATCGCGGTCGTAGGCGTGCTCGAGATACATTAAATAACTTTGCCACTTCATCCACGGCGGCGACACCATCATGCAAAAACGGTTGTCGTGGCCCTTCAGATACTCCACCGCCGCCTTGTCTCCCGAGCGGGCCACGCGGAAATAAAGTTGTTCGATGTCTTGAAACACCACCAGCGTGTCATCTTCACGCCCACCCTTGCGCACCCGCCGCGGCAAATGCCGAGCTGCCAAATGCCACTCACCCACCACCACATAGATCAAAGCTCCGGGATTTTGCGCGCGCAGTTTATTGATCACCTTGCCCATATGCTCATCCCGCTGCGCCAGGCTGGAGCTGGCTTTGCCGTTGAGGCCGTGCACCTCAAAGCCGCGGTCGCGGGCCAACTCCAAAAGCGGACGGTAGTTCTCCCAGGGAAAACCCCAGTTGCGCTCCCATTTAATCTCGTCCAAAAATTTACTTTCCGTCCATTTGCCGCTTAACAGAGCCTCGATCGCCTTCGCTTTGCCCGATGGCAAACACTCCAGCGCCAAAATCACTTTCTTGTGAGGGACCATGTCGCGCAAAATGCGCAAATGAGCGCGTTGCGATTGCGCGTAGGCGTGAAAATCGCCGCTCAACACCACCGTGGCCCGCTGTATGGCCTTGGCGAATTCACTCTCCGCCGCCGGTTTCCACGCCCCCCGGAATTCCAGGTCCAGGCTTTTTGCATATTGTCGAAGGGCGTGACTTGGCGGCCCAATGCGCAATTGCACCTGGGTTTTCACCTGGTCAAGCAGGTTTTTTCGAGTGCGGAGCCATTCCTGGTGGTTGATCATGCGTAGAACTCAAGGTTACAATCAAAGCTCAAGGAGACCAAATGAAAACGCGAGTCCAATTGGCGCTGGTCGGATGCCTGCTTTCGGTGGGCGCCCATTTGTATTTGGCTCTCCACTACTACCCGCTCAAAGTGGGTTTTGCCTCCGCCCAGTCGTTGTGCAACATCAATGCGAAATTGGATTGCGACGCGGTTTCGGCCTCAGCTTATTCCGCTTTGTTCGGCGTGCCTCTGGCAATTTGGGGCGCGGTCGCCAATGCGGTTTTGTTCGGTCTGATTTTGATGAGCTGGCTGGAGTGGAGTGAACATCCCGAACGCCTGCGCCGCTGGTCGCTCGCTTTGGCCGGCATGAGTGTCGGCGCCAGCGTGGTGATGGGCGCGATCTCCGTGCTGTTCATGCACAACTACTGCATTTTCTGTATCGGCCTTTATGTGATGAGCATTGTGATTTTCATGGCCTACCGGAAAGTGCTGCGCGAGCCGTTCTGGGCCAATGTGAAACATGATCTACCCCATTTGTGGGCCGAGAGCCGCGGTGTTCTCGTGTCGTTACTGTCAATTCCTGTTTTGGGTTTTTTGCTCCACCAGATTTTTATGGAAAATCTCGGAATTAAGGAAATTGGCCGCATGGTGAGCGAGAGCATTCAGGAATGGGAAGCCGCGCCTAAATTTGATTTTGTCGCCAAACCGTCGCTGGCCATGGGTCCTTCCCATGATGCGGCCGTGATGACTCTGACCGAATTCGCCGATTTCCGCTGTGGCCATTGCAAAAAAGCCAGCTATTCGCTGCATGCCTTTGTCAGCGCCCACCCCGATGTGCGTTTTGAATTTTACTCGTTTCCCCTCGATGGCTCCTGCAATGACAAGATCGAAACCTCCAGCGGCATCTCGTGTCGGCTGGCCGCCACGGTTTATTGCGCCGAAAAGGAAGGCAAGGGCTGTGAAACTCACGATGCCCTGTTCACAGCCCAAGAAGAAATCAATCAGTTGAGTACGGTCAGTGATGTCGACGTCGTGCTCTCCAAACAAATGCCCGCTCTCGGCATCAATTGGGAGACACTGCAGACGTGTTTGAACGACTCCACCACCATGGATGCCATTCGCGCGCAGGCCAAACAAGGTTCCTTGGTAAATGTGCTGGGCACTCCGACATTGTTTGCCAATGGACGTCTGATCAACCGCCTGCTGGTGCCGGTTCTCCAAGAGGCGCGCGAAAAATCTCTTTCGCGCCGTAATTTATAAGATTTTACTAACGAACCAGGAACTGGCGTCGTTGATCCACAAATCCGCCGTGAACAGCAGCGAAGACAAAAGACCCGAGCGCAAATCCATAATAAAGGCAGCCGCGAAAATCGCGATGCCCACCATGGTCACGGCCTTAACCACCCACACGGTCGAGCGCACATCCAGCAGTTTGTGATCGCGTTCGATGCGCTCAATCTGCCGCAAATTGTGTTTCAGTTCCTCGAAGTGCTCCATGACTTTCTCATGGATTTCCTGCTGGCGGGACAACGACAAAGTGGCCAGTCCGGGGAAATTGCGCTTGGTTTGAATGGCGTGAATCAGCTCGGAGCAGTGCTGAATGTAGCGCTGGACGCGTTCTTGGAACGCGGGAAACTCAACTTTGCTTTCCACATAATCGGCCAAACGTGTTTTGGCCAAGTCATACGCCTCGGCCACCACCAATTGCAAAACGATCCGGCGTAAATGATCGCCCTTACCGCCCGAGTCTTTTTTAGTCGACTCGTGAAGCTTGCGGTTAAGAGCTTGCTGCATCTCCGCGATATGCG
>JANMVK010000294.1:0-1907 GCA_031392725.1 Pseudobdellovibrionaceae bacterium | reverse complement strand
GTCCATCCCGGCTCTGGCCCAAGACATTGCAACTAGCACTCTAAAAACCGAACCAGCCGGACGTCCTTTTGCGTTTAAAGGCGATTGGAAATTCGATCTTGGTGGCGGCAATGCCCAAGAGGGCAAAGACACTTGGTCCGCCGGTTATCTCTACTTCCACAGTAATTTAGATTTTAAATTGAACAGCCACATGAAGGTTCACCTCGAACCCATGGCGCGCCTTTACGGCGGCCGCGCGCAGGAGCGCTGGGATGATGATGCACTGGAAAGCCGCGCCGGCCTCAGCGACGGCCATTTGACTTTTGAGCCGGTTAAGTTCCTGGAGCTCAACGGCGGGATTCTTTCGCAAAGAATCGTCGGTGAACCTATGCTGGTGTCGGGCCTGCGGGTTTTTGCCGGCGCCCAAGCGATTGCCAAAGCGGAGTTGCGCGATTTTACGGGACGTTTGGTCCTTCAACAGGTCGTGCCGAATTCCTATTCCCTAAATACCGAACGTGAGAAGCAAGAAACCTTGCCGTGGTTTAAAACCCAACACGCTGAAATCGACGGGAAACATTTCGGCTGGTTGAAGTGGAAAGCCAAAGGCGGCTTGTACCAATGGTCCGACATTCCTTCCAAAGTCGCGTTTGAAAGTATCCGCCAGGGCAATGCCGGCGACAATGCGACGGTGCCCACCTCGCGCTTTTACTACGGACACCAAGGCTGGTTCGGCGGAGGTGAAGTTTGTTACTGCGACACTTCAAATGTGAACTTTATCGCCGATTTCAGCCGCGTGCACAACAGCCGAGCTCCGGGCGATGCGGCCGACGCGCAAATGTTTGGCTTTGGACCCAAAATCAGATGGCAGGGTATGGAACTCGATCTTCGTTATCACTCTTACTTTATCGAGAGTGACGCCACGATCGCGGCCTACAACAAATCGCGGCTAGGCAACACCAACCGGATTGGCGAACACTTAGAGGCCACTTTGCATTTTGTGGATCAGCATTTTTCGATCTACGGCGAGATGTACAAAGCCAAGCCGATCAACACGCGCGATGTCGAACAGAGAAACATGGAACAATATTACTTCGGGGTGGAGACAGACTATGTTTCATTTTAGGGGAGTGGCCGCAATCGTCGCGGTTCTAGTGGGATTGAATGCGTGCACCAAAGCCGATACCAAACCGGACGGCATCAACGGGCAGTATAAAGACGGCGATTCCAACGCCACATTTTTAGTAAAATCCCTTAAAGGCAGCGGCACCTTGGTGACCGCGCAAGATATGTTTAAAGACGAGCGCGACGGAGCGGCCCGCGCCACCAACTGGCGTATTCCTAGAGAGGCCACTTTTAGTTTCAGCGCCTGTATGCAGGACCGTTCCACCCGCGCCGATGCCGTCGGCCACCGCTTTCAAGTGGAACTGCCCGGTAAAAATTTAAAGATTGTTGATGTCACGCCCACGCGGCCTAACGGTTGCTTTACCTGGATGGAAACCATCCCGTTCTCATTTTTTGTAAAGCGCAGCCGTTGGATCGTCGTGGACCGTGATATTGTTGGGACCGGTATTCATATCGGCCGCCAACGCGTCCGCATCGCCTTGAATCCTTGGGCACTTGGTAAAGACGCCCGGGACCAAGGCGACGCGGTTGTTTTTCTGCGCGACGACGCCTTACCCAAAGACAAATTGATCGACGACGCCAAAGCCGCGCTGGCCTTTGGCGGCGAGGGAATGGGTGAAGACCAATTATTTATCGATGACGTTAACATTCAAACCATCCGCCGCGGCGAAGGTGACTCGGGCACGTTGTTGACCATGAATATTTCCATGGAGCCCAAAGTCCGTTACGAAAATTCGGCGGGCCTGCCGCAGTTCCGCAAAGTGGACTCGGGTGATTTTCAGATCTTTGCGCATTTGATGTTGAAC
>JANMVK010000016.1:0-1312 GCA_031392725.1 Pseudobdellovibrionaceae bacterium | reverse complement strand
GCCGCAGGCGATAAATTTGGCCACGCCCTGCACGTCCATAATGTGGGAGCGCACATTCAGCTTTAAGTTCTTACGCTTGAGATGATGGAGCATCCAACGCCGCAGAATGGGTTCGGCGCCTTTGTACTCAATGTATTCTAGACTCTCAAAATAACTCTGCGACAGGGCTTTACCTTTGGGCTTCGCGCGGCCGGTGACATACTCCTTGCTCGCGCACAAAAGTAAATCCTCACTCGCCACCGGCTTAAACACAATCCGCCGGTCCAGAGGAGATTCATCGACAAAAGCAAAATCCAACTCATTGTTGAGCAGCGCCTGCGCCAGCGTCGAGGCGTAATCCAACGTAATTTCAAATGAGATTTTCTTATGCTTAAGCCCCAGCACGGCGAGCTTTGGCACCATCACATTCACCCCGAACTCAATCGGCATGCCGATGCGGACCACGCCTTCCACTTCGCGCTGTTTTCCCGTCACGCGCGCCAAGCGCTCGGTCACAATGGTAAACACATTTTCTATATCAGGATAAATCTGGCCGGCGATCTCGGTGGGAATCAAACGCCGCCCCACCCGGGAGAACAAGGTCAGCTTCAAATCCGTTTCCAGCGCCTTTATATGTTGAGATACACCGCTTTGAGTGAGGTGTAGCAGTTCCGCTGCAGCCGTCATACTGCGGGTCTCGTAAACTGCCATAAAAACCTTGAAGTGATTTAGATTAACATCCGGTATCTTACCTATCATATTGAGTACTATTACTAATGAATCACTGTTAATTCAAATAATTTTTTATTCTCCATCAAATCGAAGATAACTGTGTCACCGCTGGGGGGCGGTACCGAAGGTGCTCCCCCAACCGCGGATTGATAGAAAACTAAAAAACATCCTTAGGGGGATAAAATGAAAAATGTAATCGTAGGTTTATTGATTCTAGTCGCCGGTGCTCAAGCTCACGCCACTTCCATGAAGCGTTACATGGCCGCCGAACTGACCAGCTTCCGCTTCCAACCCGGTTCCACACTCGCCAACCGCAGAATCAACGGCGGCAATGTGCAAATCGACTTTATGACCAAGACCATCACTCTGACTTTGAATCCCGCGTTCCATTGTCCCTCAGGTGCAATGTGCGCCATGGTGATGCCCGCTCCGCAAGTGATCACCTTGCCTTTGACTAAAGTGACCAGCGGTCATTGCAATCAGAACATCTTTATCGCCCGCGAGAACAACCTTCCCGTTGACGGCATCGATCAAACTTTGACCGTGATCGACAACAGCAACAACAATTGCAAATACCTGGTCGCAATTCCCGCGACTGAAG
>JANMVK010000802.1:0-2077 GCA_031392725.1 Pseudobdellovibrionaceae bacterium | reverse complement strand
CGAACGCCTGGATGAAGAAAAACACCATCGCCAACTCGTTATCCCAGAATGCCATCGGCACTAAAGGATAACTTTAGGCGGCGTCGCTCTGTTTATGCTCGGCATGAAATTGGCGAGCGAACATTTGCAAATCATTGCCGCCGACCGCATCCGCGACATCGTCACAACGCTCGCGCGCAAACCCTTACTCGGAATTCTGCTCGGAATCTGCCTCACCATGATTTTGCAGAGTTCCGGCGCGGTGACCACTTTGTTGGTCGGTCTGGGCGCGGCCGGAGTGATCACCCTGCCGCAGGTGATGAGTGTGATTCTAGGCACGGCCATCGGCTCAACGCTCACCGTGCAGGTTCTCAGTTTTAACGTCGCCAAGTTCGGCTTGCCGGTGTTTGGCTTGTTCTTCTTCGTGCATTTTATTTCCAAAAACCGCGCGCTTAAGAATGTGGCCGCCGCGGCGATGGGTTTTGGTTTAATTTTTTACGGATTGGAAGTCATCACGATCGGGACAAAGGATTTGCAGAACGCCGACAACTTCAAATCCTTCATTCAAAATATTAATGAGAACCCTCTCTACGCGTTGTTGCTGACCGCGTTTTTCACCGCGATTGTGCATTCCAGCGCGGTCACCATTTCCGTCGGCATGACTCTCGCTGCGCACGGGCTGATCAACATGGGCGATGCCCTTTGGTGGATTTACGGCGCCAATATCGGCACCACGGCCACGGCTTTAATCGCGGCCAGCGGCGGGAATTATGTGGGCCGCCAGGTCGCGTGGGCGCACACGTTTTACAAAGTCGCGGCGGTGATTATTTTCTTCCCGGTGGGCCAGTATGTGGCCGAGTGGATTACGACGGGAGTGATTGAGAGGGATGTCGCCAATTTTAATACCATTTACAATCTGATCACGGCGGCGTTGTTTATTCCGTTCACTAAAAAGGGCGCCGATATTGTGGAAAAATTGTTTCCTCCGCTCAAAGAGGACCGGCAATTTTCGGTTAAATACCTGGGCAAAAAAGACTGGGAGTCACCATCAGTGGTGGTGGCGCACGCCGAACGGGAAGCCATGCGTATGGGCGATATTGTGATCAGCATGATCGAAGACTCGCTCAGGATGTTTCAAAAGGATGACCCGGAATTGATCGAGAGCATGCGCCGGCGCGACGACCGCACGGATTTACTATTTCGCGAGCTCAATCTCTATCTCGCCCAGCAAATTGAGCAGGCGCCGGAAGGCATGCGCAAACAAATGCTGATGCTGATGTACTTCGTCACCGATCTCGAGGCCGCGGCCGATGTGGTCGACAATCAGCTGCTCGAGCTCGCCCAGAAGAAGCATCATATGAAAGTGGATTTCTCGCAGGACGGGTGGAAAGACTTGATTGAGCTCCACCAAGCCGTGACGCAGATCGCTCAGATGGCCATCGCCTGCTTCCAAACCCAAGACAAAGACCTCGCCGCGAAAGTTGTTTTTCATAAACGTAATGTCCGGAAGCTGGAACATAAGATGCGCGAATCGCACATGTCGCGCCTCGTCCGGGGCACTCCAGAGTCAGTAATCACCTCCAGCATCCATTTGGACGTTCTAGGTGAATATCGCCGCATCGTCGGCCTACTTTCCAACCACGTTTACCAACTATTGAAAGACGGCGACGCTTACGGCCTAATGCCCCGCCGAGAGTAGGAGCCAGTTCATTCGCTAGCGAAATGAACCCTTTCTGCGTATCAGCGCGTCATGAGGCATCGCAGCTACCCTTTCCCTGTGCTGGGCAATATTATTTAAAGGTGTGAGAAGGCCCAGCTGAGCTGGGGATCCCTTCGATAGAATGCAAAGCTTGAGGACAACGGAAATGCAGCGAGAGACCACAAAAAGTGAAACCTATGACGTGCAAGTGGCAGGTCTGCCACTCCGGTTGAAGTCTTCCCATGATGAAAAAACAGTTCAAGAATTGATAGACGATCTTCAATCCAAGCAGTTTTCTGACGCTGAAGAATATAAACTTGCCCGAAAACATAATGCTTTGCCTCTCGGCGTTGATTTGTGGAGTTATGTTTTCTTAACTGCGAACGGTGAAATAATTTG
>JANMVK010000776.1:0-8657 GCA_031392725.1 Pseudobdellovibrionaceae bacterium | reverse complement strand
GCAAGGTGCTGAGTGAGACCGCACTCGAGAATTTAGTGCGGCCGCAGGACAGTCACTCCAACGGACATCATGGTGAAACCCACAGTGCCGATTGGCGCCAACTCTGGTCATGAACAAAATATTTTCCATCGACTATCGCTCCCTGCGGTTATTCCGCTTTGGCTTGGGCGTGGTGGCGGTGGCCGACATTTGCCTCCGCCTGACCAATTTCACCGCCATGCACACCGAAGCGGGCCTCATACCCAGCAAGGTAGTGACGCACTCGTTGTCTTTATTTTGGCTGTCCCACTCGCCACTCTGGAGCGGATTGTTGTTAGCCCTTATCGCCGGCGCCGGCGTGCTGTTGATTTTGGATTTTCATTCCCGGCCGGTTTCCCTGCTCTTATTTGTTCTGTTTCTGTCCCTGCGCAACCGCAACCCCTACATCACTTACGGCGGAGACGATTTATTGCGGCTGGGCCTCCTCTGGTCCTCGCTTTTGCCGCGCGGGCCTTCGCGCGCGGGTGAAACCACCTTTTGCACCGCCGCCTCCGTGGGGGCTCTCGGCCAACTGTGGTTGGTTTACTTTTGCGCCGGCCTGGCCAAAACAGCCCACGACTGGTTGTCTAGTCCCAACGCTACGTTTGTCGTCCTCAATAGCGACACCTACGCCAAACCGATCGCACGCTTGATCACGCCTCATCTGACCTTGCTAAAATGGTCCGCCATCGGCGTGTTTGTAACCGAGAGATTCGGCTGGCTGTTATTTTTCTCCCCATGGCGCCATGCCGAGGCGCGCTTAGCCGGCTTTGCTATTTTCGCCGTCATGCATTTGATGTTCGGCTTGTTTCTGCACCTGGAACTCTTTCCGCTGATGGACATTGTGTTTCTCACCCTGTTGCTCCCGGAAAAATTTTGGAATTGGTTGAAGGTGAATGATCCCCTTAAAATAAGGCCCTGGCCATCTTACGAACAATGGATTCATCAGACGGCCGCGATTTTATTCGTCACGCTGGTTTACGTGAACATTTCTTCCGTCCCGGGAGTTGAACACCGGCCGATCCCGCCGGTCCGCCGGATCACGGGCATGCTCGGCATTTATCAGGCCTGGAACATGTTCAGCATGGACTACACCATGACGGATGGTTTTTACCGCGTGGTGGGACACGCGGCCGACGGCCGGTGGATCGACGAAATCAATCAGGTGGTTCTCGATTCCATTCCAATGAAGCCAGTCGATCCCCAAGCTTTGCAAGGCGGCTTCCGGTGGACCCGCTATTTCGAAAATTTAGGAGCTAGCGCCGACGAGAGTTTGAATGGGGCCATGATTCAATATTTTTGCAAGCGATGGACGCCCGACATGGAGGGCGCGGCCGACCGCGAAATCAGTCTGTTCCACTATAGTGAAATCACCCTCGCGCCCGTTCTGCCGGTCATCGGCCAGATCCGAACGCTGTTCCGCGGCCCTTGCAAACCCCAGGCAAAATCTAAATCCGTTGCGCGACCGTAAGACCTTCATGGGTGGGAATCAAAATGGAATTGTATTTTGTTGAGTCGGCCAGCCGCGAATTGAACTCCTTCATTCCGCGGATTTGTGACGGTCCGGCCTCGCGGTCATCGGATTCGCCCCACATAGCGCCAAACAAAAATGTGTTATCGCCGACGATCAAACCACCACGGCGCACATTTTTCTCAGCCCAATTTAAATAATCCACGTAGCCAGCCTTGTTGGCGTCGATAAAAATCAAATCAAATGGTCCCTGGCCTTCGATGCCCTTTAGCACATCATTGGCGTCGCCGCTCAAGGCTTCAATTGTTCCGCCCACCCGGCTGGCGCCAAACATTTTCTGGGCAATCGCGTGGTGAGCGGGATTTTTCTCAATGGTGATCAGCTTTCCGCCCTCGGGCAAAACCTTGGCCATGCACAGGGCGGAGTAGCCGAACAGCGTGCCCACTTCAACAATTTTTCGGGATCCAAATGCCCTGATCAAAAATTGCAGGATCCGGCCTTCCAGAGGCGAAATGGCCATAAAACTGAGCTCCTGCCGTTCCAGCTGCTTACGCACCTCGATAAGATCGGGGTCATCCAGGCCAAACACTTCGCATACGTATTTTTCCGCAGGGGTTAAAATTCTCATGGAGACCAACCTAACAAGCCCTGCTAGACTTGTTCAAGCGTGGTTTCGCTTCATAACCCTAAGATTCAGCTAGTTCTATTTGATTTCGACGGCACCCTCGTCGATACGGCGCCCGACTTGATCCGCTCCGCCAACCTCTATCTAAAGTCCCAAAATATCGAGCCCATCTCGGAGGGCCGCATCCGCCGCGAAATCGGCATGGGCCTCCGCCGCCTGATTGTGGATATTTATCCCACCGAAAATAAAGATGAGGAATTTCGCAAGCGGATTGAGAAAGAGTTTATTGAGGTCTACGAAAAGGAGTACTTGAAGTCGCCGCGCCTGTTCGCGGGCGCCTATGAATTCCTCCATGAGTTTGAGGGCATGGTGGGTATCGTTTCCAATAAGCGGGAGCGGTTTATCAAGCCGATTTTAAAGAAGCTCGGACTCGACACCTATCCATGGGTGCGAATTGTGGGCGGCGACACCTATGAGCGGATGAAGCCCCATCCCATGCCGTTTATTAAAGTTATTGAAGCCGCTGGCCTCTCGCCGGAAGAAACTCTGATCGTGGGGGACGGTGCGCCCGATGTGGAAGGTGCTCTGGCAGTGGGTTGCCGGTCGGTGGTTGTCGAGTTTGGCTACACGCCCTTTGAGGAGCTTATGAATATCGGCGGCACCTACTCGATTGAATCCTATGAGGAGCTGCTGCCCCTGATTCAGACCATAACGTAGCGCTTCTCCTCGCGGCCCAGTTTGACTTTAACTGGCGGCTAACGCTACACAACATACATGTCAGACACTCTCGTACAAGTACGCAATCTCTCGGTCGAATTTCGAACCGATGAGGGCATCATAAAAGCCGTCAAAAATATTTCGTTCGATATTCCCCGCGGAAAAACCGTGGGCCTCGTCGGTGAATCCGGCTCGGGAAAAAGCGTCACCTCACTTGCGATGATGCGTTTGATTCCCAATCCACCCGGAAAAATCACCAGCGGCGAAATTTTAATGGACGGCCAGGATTTGCTAAAGCTCACAGAGCCAAAAATGCGCCAAGTGCGCGGCAATAAAATTTCCATGATCTTTCAAGAGCCCATGACCAGTTTAAACCCGGTGTTCACCGTGGGCGACCAGATTGCCGAGACTTTGATTTTGCACCAAAAGTTGTCCAAGAGCGCGGCTTTGGAAAAATCCTTGGATCTGATGAATCAGGTGGGAATTCCCAATCCGAAAGAGCGCATTAAAAGTTATCCGCATGAACTCAGCGGCGGCCAGCGCCAGCGCGTGATGATCGCCATGGCCATCGCCTGCGAACCCGATTTGTTGATCGCCGATGAGCCGACCACGGCGCTTGATGTGACCATTCAGAAACAAATTCTGGATCTGCTTGCGGCTCTGCAAAAAAAATACGGAATGTCGATTCTGTTTATCACTCACGACTTAGGAGTGATCGCCGATATTGCCGACGAAGTCGTGGTGATGTACCGCGGGGACATTGTCGAAAAGGGCACGGCCCAGCAGCTGTTCAAAGATCCCAAGCATCCTTACACCAAGGGCTTATTGGCTTGCCGTCCGTCGCTGGAGAAAAATCCCCGCCGTTTGCCGGTGGTGAGCGATTTTATGACTCCCGACGGAAAAGAGCGCGTGGTGGATGTCGCGGCTCTAAAACAGAACAAGCAAACCCGTGTGGTGGCCGATTCACAGTCGATTTTATTACAGATTAAAAATGTGAAAAAGCATTTCCCTCTGAAAAAAGGTTTCTTCGGCGGCGTCACCAATTGGGTGAAGGCGGTTGATGATGTGACTTTGACCGTACGCCGTGGCCGCACCTTGGGCTTAGTGGGCGAATCCGGTTGCGGCAAAACCACTTTGGGCCGCACCATTTTGCGCTTAGTGGAGCCCACTGAAGGGCAAATTCTTTACGGCGACGTCGACATCACCAGCTTGGGCCGCGAAGAGATGCGCGCCATGCGCCGAAAAATGCAGATTATTTTCCAAGATCCCTACGCCTCCTTAAATCCCCGCATGACCATTGGCGCCGCGATTCAGGAACCCATGATTATTCACAATCTGGGTTCAACCAGTGAAGAGCGCCTCGAGATGGCCGGCCAATTGATGCAAAAAGTGAATCTCGACCGCAGCATGCTCAACCGCTACCCGCACGAATTCTCCGGCGGCCAGCGCCAGCGAATTTGCATCGCGCGCGCCTTAGCGGTGAAGCCGGAATTTATAATTTGCGATGAATCGGTTTCCGCTCTTGATGTGTCGATTCAAGCGCAAATTTTAAATTTGTTGTTGGATCTGCAAGAGGAAATGAACCTGACTTATGTGTTCATCTCACACGATCTCGCTGTGGTGAAATTTATTTCCGACGAAGTGGCCGTGATGTACAACGGCAAGGTTGTGGAAATGAATGATGCCATCGGCATTTATGAGAATCCGCAACATGATTACACTAAGAAATTACTGAGCGCGATCCCGAAGGGACTCTAGGGTACGCGTCCAATCCGCCAGCGGATTGGACCTTTCCTGTAAACGGCGCATAAAAGTGTAAGATTTCACCATTCCCACATAGCCAGCGGCAAGATGAACTCCGCCTTCCGCTCAGTCCGCAGCTGCTGCATCTCTTCGCTATGGTCAAGATTGTACCGGTAGACGCCGACATACTGAGCGGCGCGCGACAGCGGTATAGCGAAAACCAAAACGGGCAAAGAGATTCCATTCTGATGTGTCCTAAAACCATAAGCCACCGCCCCTAAAGCCAACGAATCGAAAATGGCGTAGGCCCATCCCGCATTGGAAAACCGCCCCTGTCGCGCATGACCCAGGCCGAACCCAATGAGACTTCCCCAACCGACCGATGACGGAGGGAGTTTGTTTTTGTTGATGTCATCATAGAGCAATGTTTTTTCACTCATGCTCAGTTGTTCGATGCCGCCTTTTTTCTCGATGTAGCTTTTCCACCGGAACGACACGTCCATTTCATCGGCGCCGCCTGACTCATAGTTTTTTATCGAGGCCTGAGCCTTTTCCGGGTGAGCGAGAATCTGGGAATGCAACGTCCGCAAGCGGATTTGTTTTTTCTCAACCGCCGTGATTTCTTGCTCAGCCTCCTTGATTTCTTTTGCCATGCCCCACTCGGTCCGCACGATGTCGCCCGGGCAGCCCCGGTCCGCGAGCTTCTTGCGTTGTTTGTTTCCGGCCTCGCCCCAGCCAATGGCGATGGGGGAGAGAGTTCCGCCCAAAGCCAGATTTTTTTCTTCTTCTAGACAAGATAGCTTGTGGCGCTTGGCCTTGACCTCACTGTCCAGCCACTTCGCCTTGCGGCCGATGCCAAAGCCGGCCAGAAAAACTTCTTCAGTCTCGGCGCTGCAAGAGTTGTCATAGGGAGTCGCACTGGCTCCCTGCGCGTAACCGGTTTCATAGGTACAAATTTTTTCGGCCTGGGCCGAAAACGCTACAAAGGCTGTCGAAAGTATCAACCATTTCATGCTCAATATGGTGATGGCGATCATAGAATTTGTCAAAAATTCCATTGGTATCGTTTGGCGCTGACGCACCTTTACTTCCGACGTCGCAAGTGAAAGTCTCTCGCCCATGATCTTTCACAAGGAATCTCATGGATTGGAAGAAGCTCAAGGTCTTCATGCCTTGGCGGGCACTAACAAAATCCGCTGCGTAAAAGTCCTCGCGGCTGATGAGTACTCCATTACTTTGGAAAATATTAAAACGGAAACTCCCACGGCGAAATTTTGGCAGCGTTTTGGCCGCGAGTTAGCGGAGTTGCATTCGGTGCCACAAGACTACTATGGCTTTGAGATTCACAACCATATCGGCGCCACTGAGCAATCCAATCCAAAAGTTGCGGTTACGAAAATTTCCTGGGCGGATTATTTTGTCCAGCACCGCCTAAAATATTTGCTGAAACACCCTCGACTTTCGTCGCAGCCAGAATTGCATATGAAATTTGATCAAGCCGAGCCCAACCTAAAAAAATGCCTCCTACAAGTGACTGAGAATCCCTGCCTGGTCCACGGCGACCTATGGAGTGGAAATTTCCTCTGTACCGAGGGCCAGATTCCCGTGCTGATTGATCCGGCGACGTACTCGGGCCACCGCGAAGTGGATTTAGCCATGACCGAGTTGTTTGGCGGGTTCGATGAGGACTTTTATAAATCTTATGATGAACACCTGCCCTTAAAGCCGGGCTATGAACAGCGCAAGCATATCTACAACCTCTACCATATTCTCAATCACTGGATTCTATTTGGCGGAAGTTACGCCAACCAAGCCTTGTCCACCTTAGAGCGAACCATTAACCTTAAATAATGTTCTCAGCTTTGATTCTCACCCTTGTTGTTAAAGCGGCGCCCGCGCTCGCTCAAATGAACACCACGGAAGCGCCGGCCGCCACCACCGAGTCGCAGCCGAAGGAAAAACTCGCGCCCCGGATGGGCCACAACCTTTCGGCCACCGGTTATCTTTTGGGGAAATACCAATGCACGCTCGGCATTCAGGTGGCGGGCTGCGGGCTCACCGAGAAGTGGACTCTCGCCACCGTCCCTTGGCTTTACTTCAACTACAACACTTGGAGTGTGGTGAACCGGGTGCGCTTGAAGACCTATGAAGGCGGCGGCAGCTGGAGCGCGCAATTTGGCTACTTCAAAACTTTTCCGCAAGCGCGCAATAATAAATACATAACCTATCCTTACCAGATGGAAGCGTACTGGCTGCAAATTATCCGGGCCATTCCCATGTCGCGCCACTACCGCCTTTATCTAAATGTGCACACCAATTATTATGCTGACGACAAACGTCCGTTCTCCATGCGCCGGCCCGTTCCGGACCGCAACTCAGGGCAAGTGGGAATCACCTCGCTGCATGAAATTGCCTTATACAAACGCTGGTTCGTGATGGGCGAGCTAGGTTTTCTCGAGATTCTCCAGAAATCACCGCCCTACGCCCACGCCGGTTTTTCCTTCGGCCGCTCGGGCTACACCTATGAGTGGCACATCGGTTACACGCTGACATCCACGCCTCTCGGTTTGTTCAACCCGCGCTCACGCCGCGATTACCAGCAAGAGCTGCGCGACACTAAAGATGGTTTTAATCAAAACCTCGACCGCGAAAAAACAAAAAGGGATTACGCGATTCATCCTGAATTCGCGCTCCAATATTTTTTCTAGTCGTGGGCCAGATGAATTAAGGTATTTACCGTGCGTTTTACTTTTTCGATATCGAACGGCTTTTTAATATAATCATCGGCGCCGACGGCAAAGCCGCGCTTGATATCGGCGTCGCCGGTTCGCGCCGACAAAAACACCAAGGGGATTTCGCATAGGTCTTCATGCGCCTTCATCATCTCAGCCAGTTCAAATCCGTTAATCCACGGCAGACCCACATCGAGAATAATTAAATCCACCGCGGAGTCATCGAGCACCGAGGACAATTGCGTCCCGTCGGCCGCGGCCAGCACCCGGTAGCCTTCGCCTTCAAACATGCGCTTTAAAGCGGCGCGAATGGTTTCATCATCTTCGATAATTAAAATTGAGCGTTGGATTTTGCGCGAGCGCAGTTTGCGGACCTCATCGATGTCGACGACGTCGTCTTTGGTCATCCGCTCCTGGGTTAATTTCTCGATCTTTTTCACCAAGTCCCTGGTGTTGATCTTGCGGCTCACCTATTTGTGTCCTTGATTTTCCAGCCAGCGTTCCGCGTCGATAGCCGCCATGCACCCAGTGCCTGCGGCGGTGACGGCCTGGCGGTAAATGGGATCGGCGACATCACCCGCGGCAAATACGCCTTCGACAGACGTGTAAGTGGATTTGTCTTTGGTGACTAAATATCCCACGTCATTCATTTTCAAAATGCCTTTAAATAAATCGGTGTTGGGCTTATGCCCGATGGCGACGAAAACACCTTCCACATCAAGAGTGCTTTCTTTGCCGCTCTCGAGATTTTTCAGTTTCAAACCTTTAACGCCTTTATCACCCAGCACATCGGTCATCTCGGTGTTCCAGATCACTTCGATCTTGGGATGCTTGAGCACCCGGTCGGCCATAATTTTCGACGCGCGAAATTCCGCGCGGCGGTGAACGACAAAAACTTTAGAGGCAAACCGGGTCAGAAAATTCGCTTCTTCCATGGCCGTGTCTCCGCCGCCAATGACAGCCACAGCTTGATTTTTAAAAAAAGCACCGTCACAGGTGGCGCAGGCGGAAACTCCGCGGCCGAGCAAACGCTTTTCATTTTCGAGGCCTAAATACTTAGCCGTGGCGCCGGTGCTGATAATCACCGCGTTGGCTTCATACAATTCATTTTCCACCCAAATTTTAAACGGACGCTTAGTGAAATCCACTTTGGTCACATTGCGCGTGATAAAGCGCGTGCCGAAACGCTCCACTTGTTTGCGCATCACCAGCATCAGCTCAGGCCCCTGCACGCCATGCTCAAAACCCGGATAATTTTCCACTTCGGTGGTCGTCATCAACTGTCCGCCGGTTTCATAGCCTTCAATCATCAATGGCGAAAGATTGGCGCGCGCGGTGTAAAGCGCCGCGG
>JANMVK010000740.1:0-3281 GCA_031392725.1 Pseudobdellovibrionaceae bacterium | reverse complement strand
AGCCGCGATCATAAATTAAAGAAAATGGAAAAGTCCCATTCTAAAAAACAATCCGCGCGGTCAAGTACATCAAAAATGACCCGCGATCGAAGCCCTGAGGTTTAATTGTCTAGCGATATCGAAGAGGGCCGCCGCGTCCTCAAAATTGAAGCGCAATCTATTTTGGATATGGCCGAGAAGCTGAACGGCGCCTTCCAAATGTCGGTCGACATGGTGTTGAAGTGCCCGGGCAAAGTGATTGTCACCGGCATTGGCAAAAGCGGACAAATCGCGCGCAAACTGGCTTCCACCTTAAGTTCCACCGGTACGCCTTCACTGTATTTACATCCCGCGGAGAGTTCTCACGGCGATATGGGTGTGGTGGCCAAAGGGGATTTGGTCATCGCGTTTAGTTATGGTGGTGAGTCTCCGGAGCTGGCGCCCTTGCTCAGTTTTCTCGCGCGTAAAGATGTGCCGTTGATTGCGTTTACCTCGCGCGGTGAATCCGCTTTGGCTAAAGCCGCGCGCGCGGTGCTGGATATTTCGGTTAAGGAAGAGGCTTGTCCGCTCGGCTTAGCGCCGACTTCCTCCTCCACCGCTTCGCTTGCGCTGGCGGATGCTCTGGCCATGGCCGTATTAAAGCGGCGGGGATTTAAGAAGGAAGACTTCGCGGAATTTCATCCAGGCGGAGCCTTGGGTAAGAAACTCACTATGCGCGTAAAAGATGTTATGCACTCGGGAGACGCTCTTCCCATCGTGTCCTTGCAAGAAGAAATGAAAAAGGTCATCTCCATGATGACTTCTAAAGATGTGCGCGGCGTGGCCGGCGTGATTGACGGCAATAAAACTTTGGTTGGCATCATCACCGATGGTGATATCCGCCGCCGTTTGGAAAAAAGCGCCAATCCGCTGACTGAAAAAGCCCAAGATGTGATGTCACGAAATCCCAAGACCATTGATTGCAACGAACTCGCTGAAAAAGCGGCGTTTCTTATGCAACAGTTTAAAATCGACAGATTGTTCGCGATTGACCGGCAGTCGGCTAATCCCAATACGCCGGTGGGCTTGATTCACTTTCAAGATCTGCTCAACGCCGGTATCCGCTAATAATTATTTTATTCCCGAAAGGCCCGCATACATCACGGCTCCGGTGATCATATTGTTGATCACCCGGTCTTTGTAGTTGGTGGCCAGCGCGAAGCATCCCCACGAACGGCCTTGCACCACATCGGCCTCGGTCACATAGGCCGCGCCGTGAATCACCACGGCCCGAGCGAGAACATTGGAGTTGGTGTTTGATAAGCCATGGAGGCGCATGGAGCGGCCGTTGTTGCCGGAGTAAACTTCACCGGTTAGATAGTAGCCGAGCGAAGACTTGTTAGAGCCGTTCACATTGCTAAACAGAGTTGCATAGCCGGTGCTATTGGGATCGGATTTCGTGCCGTGCGCCACGTGCAGGCTGAGCACCGCGCCGGTTTTCATGTCCACCGTAAAAAAGCGCAGCTTGGTCGATCGCTTTGAGAAGTCGACCACGGTGATAAAATTCTTGTTGGCGATTTTGGACAAATTCCAATGATAATACAGCACGGTTTTTTGCAGAAGGTTGGTGGGCACCACGTGCTTGGGGTCCAAGTGCGGATACTTTGCCAGCACTTGGGCTTTTTCCGCTTCGCTGTAGTTGGGGTCAGTGAGACCCATTAGCAAAACTCGAACACCTTGTTCCAGAACCTGGGGCTGAACGGTTTCTTCGCCCTCTCGGCTGGTGTCATCGGGCAGCGCGAATTCCATGGCGTTGCCACAGGCCGTAAGTGCGAACAACGCAAACGTCAGGACTACCATACGTCCAGTCATTAAATCCTCCGGTGGTTATGAGGTATTTCGGAGTAGATATGGACTGGATTAAAGATTGTCCGGACGCCGGGACCTAAATTGAACTTTGGTCGCGCGGACCTGTTGAATAGGTCGCCGGTTTTAGAATGAATATCCAATCACCGCGCCCGCGCACTCAGCGGCGTTGGTGGTGGTGTTGCCGAAACTCCCGGCCGAGTACTGGCAATAGTGAATTGGTTTATTAGCACCGTTGGCCAATGGAGCATTGGGCATGTAACCCAGCACAGTGCTGACTCCACCGAATGTGGCGCAGTCGGTGGCGGCGTAATAATAAGAGATTGTTTGGTCCCTCTTCAGATCACAAAGGAGCAATGGAGTCGGGGCTTCAGCTGAGGAATTCTTGTACAGAATAAATGCGAGTCCTTGAAGAGTGTAGCCCGTGGCGGGAGCGTTGTTAACATTGGCCCAATAATAGGCCGTGAGTCCATTTTCGGGTTTGCTGTAGCGGTAAAGAGTGACTACGGGCCCGATACAGGAATTGCCCGAGACGCGATACTCAGCATTGCAGGTGGCCAGCGTGCACACGCCGTAACCGCCGCCGTTCCATGTTTGCTGGCCGTTGCCGTTGGCAATGGCGCACGCTTTGTTATTAGAAACGCAAACTGAATTTTCCAGGTGGGTCGCGGCCGGGCATGAGGAAATTCGGCAGGCGCCGTAGGTGCCGTTTAAAAATTCTTGGCTGCCGGATCCGCCGCCCATGGCGCAGGGCATATATTGTGCGAGACACTGATTCTGATAAAGAATTTCACCGGCCAAGCACTGGGGCGCCTGGGAGGCGCTGGTTTGGGCGCCGTCTTTAGGCGCGCCTTTGATGGAGCAATTCACCAATGAGGCGGAAATTACTATAACTAGAAGTAATTTAAAAATTTGATTCATAACCGTCCCTTAATAACCCACCTTGATTTTGACCTGGGCCTCTGGGAACTTCGACTTATAAATTGGGTCTGATTATGTTCTTGAACCGGAAAACTTCGCGGGAGGCTGAGGCTTCTTGGGTGCATTAAGAGCACTCAGCCTCCCGCGCGATGAAAATACTGATCTGAATTCAGTATGCCCAGGAGGACCGCGATAATTAATCTACAAATTTGTTGTCTCAGGATGAGACACGCTTTCGGACCAGCGGTGAAAAAGGCCATGCACAGCTGTCTAATGTTGTGACCGCGAAAGTAACTAAATGGAGTTGCGGCGGTACAAGGCTTGTAACTATTAAATCCATGAATAAAATCATGTACGTTTTGATTGTCTCATTTAGCACCATGGCCTGGTCGGCGGATTTCAATCCACTCGGGCAGTATGGCGTTGCCGCTGATCAAGCGGCAGCCAGCTCACAAGCCGCCTGTGATGACCGCGCCACCGAAGCCGCCAACGGCTCGGGAAGTGGCGCTAGCCAAGACGACTCGGCCTTCGCACCA
>JANMVK010000726.1:0-1273 GCA_031392725.1 Pseudobdellovibrionaceae bacterium | reverse complement strand
AAGGCCAACATAAAGGGCTTTCGCCAAGGTAAGGCGCCCATGGCCACAATTAAGTCGGCATACGGCGACCAGGTCAAAGGGGACGTGATCAACGAGCTGATTAATGACGCTTACTCGACCGCTTTGGAAGAGCACACTCTGGAGCCCGTTGGATATCCTAAGGTGTCATTTGAACCCATCGACGAGAGCAAAGCCTTCACTTTTACCGCTGAATTTGAAATCCGCCCGGAAGTGGATGTGAAAAAATTCGAAGGCCTCGACGTCATTAAAGAGAAATTGGAAATTCCGGAAGAAAGAATCACCACCGTTCTCGACAATATCCGCGGCAATCAGGCCAAGTTCGTGACGTTGTTTGAAGACCGCGCGCTGATTGAAGGCGATGTGGCCGTTGTTGATTTTGAAGGCACCGTGAATGGCGCGCCGTTACCCAATGGTTCAGCCACGGGACACCAGCTGGAAATCGGCGCCAAACAGTTTATTGAAGGATTTGAGGAAGGACTTTCGGGGATGAAGATTGGCGACAGCCGCGTTTTGAATTTAAAATTCCCCGATGGCTACCATGAAGCCACTTTGAGCGGCGCGCCCGTGACGTTCAATGTGAAGCTCACCGGAATAAAGAAAAAAGTTTTGCCGGAGATCAATGATGAGCTGGCGCAGAAATTAGGCGAATTTAAAACCCTAAGTGATCTTAAGGACCGCATCCGCAAAGACATTGCCGAAACCGAAGGCAAGCGCATCAACGATGACCTGCGCAGCCGCGTGATGAAGGCATTAGTGGCCGCGAATCCCGTGGAAGCGCCGAAGTCGCTGGTTGAGCAACAGAAGCAGGCGCTGGAAGAAGATTTCAAGGGCCGCCTGAAGCAGCAGGGAATGTCCGACAACGATTTTGACGAATATAAGAAAAAATGGGGCCAGGATTTCTATGATTCCGCCGCGTTTATGGTGAAGTCCACGTTCCTGCTCGATTCTTTGGCCGAGAAACTGGATCTAAAAGCCAAACCCTCTGAGATCGAGGAAAAAATCAACGAATACGCCACACAAACCGGAATTGAAATCGCCCGCCTTAAGGAATTTTACGGCAAGCCCGAGCGCCGCTCGCGCTTAAGCTTCCAAGTGACTGAGGAAAAAGTTGTGAATCACTTGATAGCCAAAGCCAAAGTGACCGAAGTCGATAAAGATCAGTTACCGAAAGAACCTGAAACCCCGTAACGGAGGCCTTGTGACACGTTTATGGATTTTAGTTGTTCTCGCGATGGTGTTTGGCGTTTCCTGT
>JANMVK010000657.1:0-4783 GCA_031392725.1 Pseudobdellovibrionaceae bacterium | reverse complement strand
GTTCCGGTGGCCGCAGACCTTGAGCAAAGCCGATCAAGTCGGCGGCGACAAAGGCGTGGCACCACTGCGAGCCGCCCTGCTCACGCACTTTTCCCATCTGCTCGGAATAATCCCGGTCAGGACAATTGGGACCATCAGCCGCGAAAGCAGCAACGAACAACACCGCGATCACATGAAACATAAATTACATTTTACAGGAGAATGGCGCGCCCTTGAACCAGGACGCGACTAACGGCGGATAACGGAGCGGACTTCGCTCAACATGAAATTGAGGCGGCCGCATTGATCTTCAAGCAAGGCGATATTGGTCTGCAGCTGTTGCAAAACATCTTTGGGTTCATGACGTAAGCCGGGCAACTCGTGGCGCGCACGTTCGCTCTTTACGGGAGGCGTGGAATCGCGAAGGGGAATTTCGCTATTCGTATGTGTGTGCAAGTTGATAGTGTTCAAGTTCTCTCCTCAATCTTTGACTACGATCATGTTAGCCAGCTAAACCAAAATCACAAACTTAAATTAACTTAAAATCCGTAAAACTCGCTCCCACAGCGGTTCCAAAGTGGTACCAGAGCACAAACTCTAGTATTCGCAATGGAGACTGCTTACATCCGTGGCGCCTAATTTGCGGCGATCCTGGCCTTCATTTAAACTAAAATTCATAACGCTTCCGTTTGCGGCATTGTGAGCTAGACCTAAGCCGTGACCCAGTTCATGAACTAACAAACTCTGTAAATCCAAATTTGAAAACGAAGCGGCGGTGTCGTCCACGTTGAATTGAAAATTCATAGCGTTAATCCGGATGTCCGCCTCAAATATTTGCACTCCACTCCAATAGATTGTGGTGCGCGCCTGTTCGGTCGGTTTGTTTACATCCCAGGTGGAAAACCAGTAGATCATGGATGTTCCCTCTTTTTTGGGATTTAGCTCGCCATCGGCGCCCTTGGCCACGATGCGAAAAATCTCTTTCCCGCCACCCAGGGTGTTGTTGTATTCGGCTACCGCACGATCAATTGCAGCATAGGCTTCTGTGGGAACTGAGTTGTGAACGAATAGCTTTACGGGGAGGCGGCTTTTCCAGGAAACTCTCTGCTGCTCGGGGTTCTGCACGAAGTTGCATCCCTCCTGCGGTGGCAGGGTGCGGCTACAGGCCTGCATGCCTAGGGCTAAGCAGACTGTGGTCAATACAAGTGCATACACGCGGGTCTTCAAAGGGGATCTCCTCAGGGTCTTGCTATCGCAATCTTGAGGCCGGGGGTCACATATCTAACTAATTGAATTTATATGGTATTTTGACGTACTGCCTGGGCCAAAGAACGGCACTCTGTGAGCCCGCTGAACAGGGATTCGCCGACCGGCCACTAATTCTTAGTTAACTATATGAAAATGTTTGGGTATTTTTAGCGTTAAGATTCACTACACCCTCAGGCTCACGGGGCGCACAAAGCGCTGCCATTAGAATCACTGATTGCATTCTGGCACCAGGGCCGCCTGATTACATTTAGATGTTATCAACATAAGGGCAGGTTATCGCTAGTGACCTTTTGTCACCGCGAAAAAGCTCGCGCACTCCCCCCTTTTGACCCGGCCTAAAATCTAGGTCATCCGCCCAGGCAAAGTGGCTCCAACGATATTGGTATCTAGATTGAATATGTATAAGCCAACTGTCCGGCTCCCCCGCTACTCGCGGAACCTAAGTGAGCCACTAGCCCACCACCAAACCCACCATCGCCAGGCCGGGGAGGAAAACCTCCCCACCTCCAGCCTTTTTCTGTATAGTCCGCCGCATATGAAACCCCAAGATCTTGAACTTTCGGTTCGCCAAACCGGCGAGCGTATTTTTAAATCCCTCGATAACGACACCGGATCCATTTTCAACAAAGATTGGTGGTACGGCCGCATCATGGATTGGTCGATGAAGAACGAGCACTTCAAAGTGCAGATGTTCCGCTTTGTCGATGTGCTGCCTTATCTGCAAACCAGTTCCGAAGTGGCTAAGCATTTGAAAGAGTATTTTGCCGAGAGCGGTGAGGATTTGCCGTCGGTGTTTAACTTTGGCTTGGGCCTGGGCTCCTTGGCGCCGGGAATTATGGCCGGAGCCGTCAAGAAGAACGTCACGCAAATGGCTAAGATGTTTATCACCGGGGAAAGTCCGCAGGACGCGCTCCCTGCTTTGAAAAAAGCCCGCAAAAATAAAATTACTTTTACCGTGGACCTATTGGGCGAAGCCACGCTGTCGGAAAAGGAAGCTCAGGACTATTTGGCGCGCTATCTGGAGCTGATGGATTGGCTGGCTGAGGACGCGAAAAACTGGGAGACCATCCCGCAGATCGACAGCGATGAAAATGGCTCGATTCCTAAAGTGAATGTGTCGGTCAAAGTGACCGCGCTGTATTCCCAGATTGATGAAGCGGCCTGGGAACCGTCATTAGAAGTGACCAAGGAGCGCATGCGGCTGATTTTCCGCAAGGCCATGGAGAAACATATTTTTATCAACCTGGATATGGAGCAGTACGCTCATAAAGATTTTCTGCTCCAGGTGTTTACCGATTTAGTGTTGGAACCTGAGTTTAAAGACTATCAGCATTGGGGAATCGTGTTGCAGGCTTACCTGCGCGACTCAGCAGCCGATGTCGACCGCATGGTGGCTCTGGCCAAGCGGCGCAATGTGCCCTTCACCATTCGCTTGGTGAAAGGCGCTTACTGGGATTTTGAAACCGTGCTGGCTAAGCAAAAAGGCTGGAAGGTTCCCGTATACTTAAATAAGAAAGAGTCCGACGCCAATTTTGAATTGTGCGCGCGAAAATTAATTGATGGATACCCATTTCTCCGCGTGGCCATCGGTTCGCACAACGAGCGGTCCATTTCCGCTGCCATTGCTTACGCTAAGGCCGAGGGCCTGGATTCCAAAGCAATTGAAATTCAAATGCTGTTCGGCATGGCCGATCCGATTAAGCGTTCGTTAGTTAAAGACGGCTACCGCGTGCGCGAGTATGCCACCATCGGGGAATTGATTCCGGGAATGGCCTATCTGGTGCGGCGCCTGCTCGAGAACACTTCAAATGAATCGTTTCTACGTTCTAAGTTCGCCGACAACGTCAGCTCCGATGTTTTACTTAAAGATCCCAACGAGGATCTACAAAATTCCGACGCCAATCCGGCGCGCACGACGGGTCAGTTTTTTAACGAGCCGCCCGCCGACTTCGCGATTCCGGAGCAACGCGCGGCCATGCATTCCGCTCTAAAAGAGTGGCGCGCAAAATTAAATCATACCTATCCCGGCGTGGTGAACGGACAGTTGACCAAAGCTTCGCGGGTGATGCCGCGGCTCAACCCGTCCAACACCAGCGAGACCATCGGTTCGGTCCAGGCCTTGGCTGTCAGCGATGCCGAGCACGCCGTGCAAGCGGCGAAAAAGGGATTGGCCAAGTGGTCCACCCGTCCGGCCGATGAACGCGCGCAGCTGCTCGAAACTCTCGCCACTAAAATGCAGAAGGATAAATATAAATTGGCCGCCTTGCAGGTGCTTGAGGTCGGCAAAGGCTGGCGCGAGGCCGACGGCGATGTGGCTGAGGCCATTGATTTCTGCCGCTACTACGCGATGGAAATGCGCAAACTGCAAATCCCGCGCAAAGTGGGACGTGCGCCCGGCGAAAACAGCATTTACCATTATCAAGCCCGGGGCGTGGCGGTTGTGATCGCGCCATGGAATTTCCCGCTCGCCATTCTCACCGGCATGGTCGCGGCTGCATTGGTGGCCGGCAATACGGTGATTATGAAACCGGCCGAACAAAGTTCCATCACCGGCGCGGAATTGATGCGGCTGATGCGCGAAAGCGGATTCCCGCCCGACGTCATTCACTTTTTGCCCGGTTACGGCGAAGAGATCGGTGATTATTTAGTAAATCACAAAGATGTGTCGTTGATCGCCTTCACCGGCAGTAAACCCGTGGGTTTAAGTATTTTAAAATCCGCAATGGAGATGCAGCCCGGCCAGCAGCACATTAAGAAAGTCATTGCCGAATTGGGTGGCAAGAATGCCATCATCGTCGACTCGGATGCCGACTTGGATGAGGCCGTGACCGGCGTGATTCACTCCGCCTTTGGCTTCCAAGGCCAAAAGTGCTCGGCCTGCAGCCGCGTGATCGTGATTGAAAGTCTTTATGAGCGGTTCTTGGACCGGCTAGTTGAAGCCGCGCGCAGTCTGCATGTGGGGCCCAGCGAAGACCCGCGCTCATTTATGGGTCCAGTGATTGATGAAGAAT
Organism: Pseudobdellovibrionaceae bacterium; assembly: GCA_031392725.1. Classification (GTDB taxonomy): domain Bacteria; phylum Bdellovibrionota; class Bdellovibrionia; order Bdellovibrionales; family UBA1609; genus JALHOQ01. Next base: position 524 of record JANMVK010000657.1, on the reverse strand, counting down.
CTTACCAACGCATCCGCAAGACCATCGCCGACGCCAAACAGCAGGCGCGTTTGGCATTTGAAGGCGTTGCGCCCGGCAACGGCTATTTTATTCCTCCGACGATTTTCGCTGATGTGGACCCGTTGTCAGATCTCGCCCAAAAGGAAATCTTCGGCCCGGTCTTGGCGGTCATTAAAGCCAAAGACTTAGAAGACGCGTTAAAGATCGCCAACGGCACGGAATACGCGCTGACCGGCGGTCTTTACTCGCGCAGTCCCGCCACCATTGAAAAAGTAAAACGCGAATTTGAAGTGGGCAACCTATACATCAACCGCGGCAACACCGGCGCGCTCGTCGAGCGCCACCCATTCGGTGGATTTAAAATGTCAGGCGTGGGCAGCAAAGCCGGCGGTCCTGATTATTTAGTTCAGTTTATGGAACCGCGGGTGATTACGGAAAACACCATGCGCCGGGGATTTGTCCCGGCGGATTAAGGGTACGCCGTTACTTTCCTGGAAACGGTGCGCCGCCGTAGCGTCGCACCG
>JANMVK010000650.1:0-3565 GCA_031392725.1 Pseudobdellovibrionaceae bacterium | reverse complement strand
AAAACCGCTAAAGAATCCGCCCGCAAAATGGCCAAAGCGGCCTTCACTTTAGAGGATTTTTTGTCGCAGATTCAGATGATGAAGAAGATGGGCGGATTGGAATCCATCATGAAATTGATCCCTGGAATGGGCAATCTGAGTAAACAAATGAAGACCATGGCGCCGCCCGATAAAGAGATGAAAAAGATCGAGGCGATTATCCGCTCAATGACCCCGGGAGAGCGGAATAACCCTAAGATTCTCAATGGTTCGCGGCGCTTGCGGATTGCTGGTGGATCGGGCACTGAGGTTAAGGATATTAACCGTTTGGTGGAGCAGTTTGCGCAGGCGCAGAAGATGATGTCGCAGTTTATGAAAATGGGAGGCGGCAAAGGTGGGCGGTTGTTTTGACACCGTGCTGGTTTTTGCTGGGCGTTATTGTGTTGCCGAACCTCTTATTCCCAGGTAAATCCCATAGTTCTTTTTCGAATCTAAGGTTCAAGAAGTTGTAAACTCAAGGCTTTTAAGGAGTCATATCATGGTCGTTATTCGACTTGCTCGGTTTGGTAAAAAGCATTCTCCCAAGTACAGAGTCACAGTGGCGGATCAGCGCCGTTGGCTCGGTGGCAAGTCCATCGAAGTTGTGGGTCACTACAATCCTGCTCCCAAAGGTACGGAAGTGGGCTGGGTCGTGGACATGGAGAAAATCAACGCTTGGATTGCAAAAGGCGCACAGCCTTCCGACCGGGTGAAGAGCTTGATCCGCAAAGCCGCGGGCGCAAAAGCTTAGTACTACTAGTACACGTTGTTGTTTAAGGTATACTGAACACAGTCAGTTGGATGTTTTCAGCATGAGAGGAATTTTGAATGGATCCGCAGTCCCTAAAAGATCTGGTTTTGTTTATGGCGAAGTCACTAGTGGATAAGCCAGATGAAGTGGAAGTAAATGAAGTCGTGGGCGAGCAGACAACCGTCGTCGAACTTAAAGTTGCCAAAGAAGATCTCGGCAAAGTTATCGGCAAACAAGGCCGCACCGCCAGATCCATGCGCACCATCCTCAATGCAGCCAGCACTAAGCTGCATAAGCGCAGTGTCCTCGAAATCGTCGAATAATAATTCTCAATTGCATTGTGTAGGCTGGGTCAAAGACGCCCACGGCCTGCGCGGTGATCTCTATGTACAATTATTTGCAAAATCCGCAGACTGGCTTTCCGAAGCCACGCAACTTTATTTAGAAAAAGTGGGCTCAGTTACGGGCGCCGTCGCGCCGACAGCGTTCGATATCGAAAAGGCCACGCCGTTTAAAGATGGTTTGAAAGTAAAGCTGGCGTCGTTTGTCGACCGCACTTTTGCCGAAGGCTGGCGCAAAGCTAAAGTTTATATTTTGTCGGAGCTGCTGGTCGCGCATCCCGGCGATCGTGTGTTTTTGGATCAGCTTCAGGATTTTACCGTGTGGGATAATGGCGTCGCGGTCGGCGTGGTGCGTGGCTTCGGCACCAATGGCGCGCAGGATTTATTGCGTGTCGAGCGGGTGGGCGGCGGCGAGGCGTTGGTGCCTTTAGTGGATGCTTATATTGTTCGGATCGACTTTGATAATTTGAAAATCATGATGGATTTGCCGCCGGGTTTGCTAACGGTGGAGGAAGACAAGTCATGAAATTTGCGGATGCCGTTGCAAATTCGAGTGCAGTTGCAGGAGTGATTTCGTGAAATTCTCCGTGGTGACCTTATTTCCATCGCTGATTGAAGGTTTCTGCGGGCAAGGCTTGCTCGCAGGCGCGCGCGAGCGGGGATTGGTGCGCGTGGAGTGCGTGAACCCGCGCGAATTCACTTCGGACGTGCACGGCACAGTCGATGACCGCGCCTTTGGCGGCGGCGATGGAATGGTTATGAAGTGTGAGCCGCTGGCGGCTGCGATTGAATCATTGCGCGCGGAAGCGCGCGTGCGAGCGGGGGATACTACTTCCGCTGCGGAAGCGGTCCGCGTCATAGTTCTCTCTCCATCCGGCACGCCGTGGACACAATCGCGCGCACGCGATTGGGCTGAACGAGGCGGACATGTTGCGCTGGTCTGCGGCCGCTACGCCGGAATCGATCAAAGATTTGTGGAAGCCTACGCCGACGAGGAAATTTCTCTCGGGGATTTTGTTTTAAACGGCGGGGAGATCGCGGCGCTGGCCCTGATTGAGTCGGTGGCGCGATTGATTCCTGGAGTGCTCGGCAATTCCGTTTCGGCCGAGGCCGATTCTTTTACCAATAATTTACTCGAAGCCCCGCAGTTCACGCGCCCGCGCGAGTGGGTGACTGGCGCTAACGCGAGCAATTCCCGCGAGCAAACTTGGATAGTTCCCTCACCATTACTCAGCGGAAACCACGCCGAGATCGCAAAATTTCTCCACGCATTGGGTGTGGTCCGCACCGAAATTCTTAGACCCGGCACAGTCAAAGCGAGTCTGCGCGAGTCGTTGGCATTGGTCTCGCCATTAAGCGATTTAGAACTCAAATCGCTGGGAATTTCCCGAGAGGATCTCGCACAAATCTCAGTTTGAGATTGGTCACTCGCGGCTCGCTTCTAACTTATTTCACCAATCAAAGTTTGCCTTAGACCGGTCTCAACATGAGACTAGCGTTGCGCGAGAGTAGCAATCAATTCCCCTCGAAAAAAAATTAAAATAAATAGAAATGAAAGGCGCTGTTGATCCGTCATTATATAAACAGTGCAAGGGGTAGTGTCGATGTTTTATCCGGCGATATATGTGAGCGTAATAGGTGGGTTAGTGCTGGGGTCCTGGCCGGTGCACGGCGAGATTGAGGACACAGAAGTTGAGGCCGAAGAGGTCATGTCCGATGGCGAGGCCGCCGCGGAAGTGGTCGAGAGCCGGAGCAAATTACTCAAACAAGAAAATAGAGAAGCCCGTGACGCCGAACGCGAAGCCGCGCGCGCGCGCGTGAGTGCCGACGCCAAGAAACGCGACGCTGGTCCAAAGATTGAAGCCTTGGGAGCACAGATCTCCACGGTCACGGGTGCGAAAAATTCCGCTCTCAAGCGCCGCGAGAAGGCCGAAAAAGAAATGATGGAGTTGGAAAAACAGCTGGAGATGAAGAAAGCCGCATTAGATAAAGTAAAAGGCGAATTGAGTGCCGCGCAGGAAGTCTTGGGCGAGCGGAAGAACAAGATCGCCGATCTCAAACGCAAAATTGAAGACACTAATAAGGACACGGCTAAAGCCCGCCAGCAGTTGGGTGAGAACAAGCGCGAATACGCCAACGGCGAAAAAGAGTTAAACAAAGAACTGTCCGCACTCAAGCACACGCAAAAAATCAGCGCCGCCGAACAGGCGCAGGCTGAAGCGCAACTCAGCCGTCTTAAAGAAAATTACAAGCGCACCAAAGAGCGCAACGCCAAAGTCGAATCGCAGGTCGACCGGCAAAAGGGCGCCACCACTTCGGCCCGCTCAAACGTCGAATGGGCACAAAACCAAATCCAGCGCAAATCCGCTCCGCGCCCCACCTCAGTCCCGCGCCAAGCGCGTGATGAAGGCATGCACTAGTCATTGCCGCGCGCTTCCGCGGCGGAAGCGATCCG
>JANMVK010000643.1:0-1109 GCA_031392725.1 Pseudobdellovibrionaceae bacterium | reverse complement strand
GTGTACACGAACCGCACGCCGCGCCCGATTTCCGGCGCAAGGTCTTTGATGAATGACGAATGATTGCGGTACAACGTGTTCCCCAAATTGAACGTGTTCAGCGAGAAAATATGCGCGCGCCGGAGGTTTTGCAATAGTTGGGGGCTCCGGCCTCATCGAGCAGTGCGTGAACTTCATGTGCGATCTGCACCACTTGTTGAAAGGTGTTGCCGTCATCCGGATCCAAATCAATCACCAAGAAATCGGGACGATCGAGCTGTGGAACGCGCGAAAACCACGGGTTGATTTCAATGCAGCCCAAATTAGCGATGTACAGCAACGACTCTTTGTTTTGCACCATCACGTAGTCGATGGATTTGTCGGAACTCTCTGAATAAATTCTTTTGGTTTGGAGAAAACGCGGTTTGTGGCCGGTCATATCCTTCTGATAAAAACCCGGTTGATCGATGCCGTTGGGATGGCGGTTGAGTGATTCGGGCCGGTCCTTTAAATAAGGCAGAATGTAAGGCGCGACTTTTTCATAGTATTCAAGCACATCGCCTTTGGTGTAGCCGTCTTCGGGAAAATAAATTTTATCCAAGTGGGTGAGCACCGGCTGGCCGGTGTCCGCCGCCGCTGCTTTTTTCTTTTTGGGTCCGCCCGCGACTGAGAGCCATTCGCCTGAGGTGCCGGATTGATAAGTGCTCTCGGGATTTTTCGCGACAAAGGCTTCGGCCTTGCCGCCACTGTGCGAATGCTTAATATGCGTGGTGTTCTTAAACGCCGCCTGAAGGATTTGTTTGCGCTGCTTAAGAGGCTGCTTGCGCAGATCGCGGCCGTCTTGATAAAGAATGTCGAATACATAGTAGACGGGCGCGCGCCCTTTGACGATTTCTCCGTCGAGAACGGCATCGAGTTCCATTTGTTTCAGTTCCGCCGCGATAGCTGGGAATTTTTGGTCGAACGCCAATCCCGACTTGGAATAAATATGGACTCGTTTGCCCTCCACTTCGCTCAGCGCGCGCAGGCCGCCGTGGTCTTCGTCAAAAATCCAATCATCACCCGGAGAACTGTAGCGGCTAAGCGTGGCAATCATGGGCTTATTTTTGCGTGGCATGGTGGCGTGGGGC
>JANMVK010000617.1:0-8436 GCA_031392725.1 Pseudobdellovibrionaceae bacterium | reverse complement strand
GAAATTCCCGCGGACAAGACCGTGGTGTTTGTATGTAGAAGCGGCGGCCGCTCCGGCAAGGCCACGGAATTCGCCATGGAACATGGCCTCGCCCGGGTGCTGAACATGAGGGGTGGAATGATGGCTTGGAACGAATTGAATCTGCAAGTGGAAGGCCGCGCGCGCTAATGGGAAGGATTTTTGTTAACCGCACCCTAAATTTGAAACGAATCGGCTACCTGGGCTTCGACATGGATCATACTCTGGTCCGCTACAACAGCGCCAATTTCGAAGGCCTCGCCCACCGCAAAATGCTGGAAAAACTGGTGGCCGACCGGAGCTATCCCGAAACCATTTTAAAATTAAAATTTTCCTATGACCACTCGATCCGCGGTTTGGTGATCGACAAGGCCAAGGGCAATGTTCTGAAGTTGAGCCGCTACTCCGCCATCCGCGTGTCCTATCACGGAATCAAACCAATCGATTACCGCGAGCAATTGAAACTTTACAAGAGCGTGTACATCGATTTGCGCGATCCCAATTATTTGTCGATCGACACTTCGTTCTCCATCGCCTTCGCCGGCCTGTTTATGCAGCTGGTGGATTTAAAAGATTCGACCGAAAAGTCGCTGCCGGATTACTTGGGCATCGCCGAGGATCTGACTTTTGTCCTCGACCGCGCCCACCGGGACGGCTCCTTAAAGGAAGAAGTGCGGCGCAATCTGGATCAGTACATATTAAAGGACCCGGGCGTAGTGGCCGGCCTGGAAAAATTTAAAAAACACGGCAAGAAATTATTCCTCCTGACCAATTCGGATTTTCCGTATACGAAATTGCTCCTCGATTACACCATCAACCCGTTTGTAAAAGATCATAAGGGCTGGATGGATCTGTTCGATTACGTGGTCACGTCCGCCAGCAAGCCACGCTTCTTTATGGATAATATGCGCTTTCTAAAAATCAATCCGGACGATGGGTCCATGACCAACGTGAACAACAAGCTGGAGCCCGGTTTGTACCAAGGCGGATCTGCCAATGTCTTCACTCACGATCTGAATGTGGCGCCCGACGAGATTTTGTATATCGGCGATCATATTTACGGCGATATTCTGCGTTTGAAAAAAGACTGCGCTTGGCGCACGGCTCTGGTGGTTGAGGAAATCGAAGACGAAATTAAAAAAGAGCGCAAAAACGAGCCGATTCTCTCGCAAATTAATAAATTGATGGACCAAAAGATTCCGCTCGAAATCAAAGTGGATAAGCTGATCGGCGAGCAGATCGAAAACGACACGAAGAAACACGATGAGACCATCCGCAAATTGCTCCACGAGATTTCCGACCTGGATAAAGCGGTGTCACCGTTGATTAAGCAGCAACAGCAGCTGTTCAACCCCTATTGGGGCGAAGTCATGCGCACGGGAATTGAGGAAAGTTATTTCGCCTACCAAGTGGAACGTTTCGCTTGCGTGTATATGGCCAAGCTCGAGGATCTGCTGCACGTTTCGCCGCGCACTTACTTCCGTTCGCACCGCCGCCCGCTGGCGCACGATCTGGACACTAAGGTTGATGAATAAAGACTAGATATTCTTTAAGGCCGTGGCGTTCGGCTACGGCCCAAATGCGGTCGGCCGCCAAACGCTTCTTCAAAAATTTGCGGGCGACTTTGTAGGCCGCGCACTTTAATTTTTTCAAGCCATCATCCGAAGCGTCCAAACACGGCGGTTGCAAGGTGTTCGCGTCGGCTTCATCAATGGCAAACCGCAAAGTGGAAATGGCCAGCACCGGATGGCGGATCACGGGATCAATTTTTTGGCTGATGGAGTCTTTGACCAGATGGGTGACCTCATTGGTCCACGCGTGCACGATCACCAATTGTTTGCGCGCCAGGCGCTTGCTCACCTCTTGAAACAACTCGCCGCTTTTCACTTGAGCTTCGGTGAAGGTCACGACGTCGGCGCCCTCACTGTTGGGCATAGGTTTCATGCCCTCCCGAACGAAAAACACCAGTTTTTCCTTATCCGCTAAAGCCGACGCCGCTAAGCCCGCCCACACGCGATCGTAGTCTTTAACCTCATCGCTGGAACCCAAGAGCACAATCCGTTCCGTGCGGATACTTTGGTAAAGAACTTTATAAACCACCACGCCGATTTCATTGAGCTGGGCGAACGAGGTGGGATTGAGCACCGGAACCGGTTTCGGCCGCAGGCCGTAACGAATAGTGAAGTAAACAGCGGTTGAGATAATCACCGCCAATAAAATCCAGAGCCAACGAGACATAAGGGCATCGTTAACGGGTTTTGACCGCGCGGTCAATGCTTTGTGTCATTGCGTGACAAGCCGCGGGGCCAAGCGCAATTTTTGGTGAAACGGACTTGATCCCCGAAAGGACAGGTACCCATGCAGTACGCAATTCTTGGTTCCGGTCGCCTGGCGCGCCATTTGTACTTCTACTTCCAAACATTGGATTTGCCCGTCCATCAATGGTCGCGAAACGACGATCCGCTGTTCAATACGTTTGCTGATGTTTTGGATAGCACGGAACGCTTGCGCCGGACGCTGGCGGACGCCACCCACGTTTTGCTCGCGGTCAGTGACTCGTCGATCGCTCCGCTGGCGGAACGGGTCCGCAGCCTGGCCAACCCTGAGGAGATTCTGCATTTCTCCGGAGCGCTCGCGGTCGACGGCTTGAAATCCGCGCATCCTTTGATGACCTTCGGCGACCGCCTCGAAACGTTCGAGTGGTACCACGCGATTCCGTTCTTAATTGAGCATGGCGAAAAATTTGAAGAGCTGCTGCCAGGCTTGCCCAATCCGCATTATGAAATTCCGACGGGCGCGAGGGGTTATTACCATGCGCTGTGCTCCTTGGCCGGCAACTCCACCTTTATGTTGTGGAAAAAAATCGGCGATCAGTTTGAAAATGAATTGGGATTGCCGCGCGACCTGCTGCGGCCCTTTCTTCAACAAGTGGTGACCAATTCCAGTTTAAGCGGCGAAAAGAATTTCACCGGTCCCGTCGCTCGCGGGGATTGGGATGTGGTGCGGAAGCACTTGGCTTCTCTACGCGAGAAGCCGGAGCTGCTGCGCGCTTACGAAAATTATTTGCATATGGCCTCGAGTTCCGGAATCGACTTGCCCAAGGATCTCAAATGAACGCGCTGGAGTTTCGTGAACGCAAAGTCAAAGGCGAGCAACTGACCATGGTGACCTGCTATGACTATTGGTCGGCGAAAATTTTAGCGGAGAGTCCCGTGGATTTGATTTTGGTGGGCGACAGCGCCGCCATGGTCATGCACGGGCAGGCCGACACCATTCCCGCCTCGGTGGAAATGCTGGCTGCTCATGTCGCCGCCGTCAAAAAAGGCGCGCCAAAAAAATATATCGTGGCTGATTTGCCGTTTTTGTCGTTCCGCGGAGATTTGAATTCCAACATGCGCAACGTGCAGCTGTTGATTCAAGCGGGCGCCAACGCCGTCAAGCTTGAGGCCTATGACGGCAACGCGGATTTTATCCGGCATCTGGTGCAGAGTGGGATTCCGGTTATGGGCCACACGGGTTTGACCCCTCAATTTGTCAACGCCTTCGGCGGTTTCCGCGTGCAGGGCCGCGATCAAGAGCAAAAGAAAAAAATTCTCGCCGACGCTCGCGGCTTGGAAGATGCGGGCTGTTTTTCGGTGGTGCTGGAATGCATTCCGCAAGAACTCGCGGGTGAGATCACCTCCGCGCTTAAAATTCCCACGATCGGCATCGGCGCGGGCAAAGTTTGTGACGGCCAGGTGCTGGTGCTGCACGATTTGCTGGGTCTTACCGATTTTAAACCGAAATTTGTGCGCCGTTATTTGGAAGGTTCGGAGCTGATCAAGGCGGCTCTAGAAAACTTTTGCGCGGACGTGCGGGACAAACGCTTTCCCTCGGATCAGGAGATTTACCAATGAAAATTCTCAGCTCCATTCAGGAAATGAAAACCTGGCGCCGGGAACACGGCGGCACCATTGGCTTTGTGCCCACCATGGGCGCCTTACACCAAGGCCATGGCTCCTTGATTGAAGCCGCGAAAAAACACAGCGACAAAACCGTGGTCAGCATTTTTGTAAACCCCACGCAGTTCACCAATCAGGACGATCTAAAAAATTATCCGCGGACTGAAACCGAAGATATCCGCCTGATGCTAAAATGGGGCGTGGATGCCGCGTTTTTGCCGGTGGCGCATGAAATTTACTCCGGTGGGTACAAATTCACTATTACCGAAAGCAGCGAATCCAAGATCCTCTGCGGCGCGCACCGGCCCGGCCATTTTGATGGAGTGCTCACCGTGGTGGCAAAATTATTTAACATTGTGGAGCCGGACCACGCTTACTTTGGCGAAAAAGATTTTCAACAGCTTAAATTGATCAGTGGGATGGTGCAGGCGTTAAATATTCCGGTCGATGTGGTGGCGTGCCCGACGGTGCGTGAAGCGGATGGTTTAGCCATGAGCTCCCGCAACGTGCGGCTCACGTCCCTGGAACGGGAATTGGCGGCGCAACTGCCTCAAGTATTGAAAAAATCAGCGGGCACTGATGTGGCCCGCGCGGAACTGTCGCGGCTCGGCTTTAAGGTGGATTACGTCGAAGATTTCTGGGGCCGGCGGCTCGCAGCGGTCCATCTGGGAAAGGTGAGATTGATCGACAATGTTGAAATCTAAATATTTATTTTTTATTACCGGTTCCATCGCGGCCTTTAAGGCGGCTCAGGCGATATCCCGCCTGGTTCAGGACGGTCATGAAGTTCAGTGCGTGGCCACTTCTTCGGCTTTGCGTTTTGTCGGGGCCGCCACCTTTGAGGGTTTGACCGGCAAAAAAGTGTTAAGCGATTTGTGGGAAGCCGGCCATGCCATGGATCATATTCATCTCTCCCGCTGGGCCGACGCCGGCGTGGTGTGCCCGGCCAGCGCCAACACCATTGCGCAAATGGCTTTAGGCTTGGCCAACGATGCCGTCAGCTCCACTCTTCTCGCTTGGCCCAAGAATAAACCGCTGTATGTTTTTCCGGCGATGAATTTGGAAATGCTCTCGGCCGCACCCACCCAGCAACATTTGCAAACACTGCGCGAGCGCGGCTTACAGGTGGCCGGCACCGGCGCGGGTTCCCTGGCCTGTGGTGAAAATGGCGAGGGCCGCTTGCTCGAGCCCAATGAAATTATCGCATTGATCACCAAACAGCCAGCCCTTCGTCCGCGAGTTTTAATCACCGGCGGCGCCACTCGCGAGAGTATTGACGGCATCCGCTTTATTTCCAACGTGAGCACCGGCCGCACCGCGGCCCACTTGAGTGATCAACTGACCGCGCTGGGTTGGGAAGTGACTTACCTGCATGGCCAACAGGCTCTGCTCCCGGTCTTGCCTGTCCATAAATTAAGTTTTTCCGATTATAAGAGTTTGGATTTGCAACTGCGCGAGGAGCTGTCGCGGGAAAATTACGCCGGTGTGATTCACTGCGCGGCCGTGAGTGATTTCACCGTCACTAGCATCAACGGCGCGGGCGCCGATGCGGCAGCTAAGCTGAACAGCGGCGATGAAATGAATCTGAAATTAAATCCCACCGCCAAAATTTTGCCTAACCTTAAAGAATATTCGCGCAACAAGAATATCCGCGTGGTGGGCTTTAAACTTACCCTTAACGCCGCCCCCGATGAACAGCGGACGGCCGCCGAGAAGATTCTCGACGGACATGTGGACGCCGTGGTGGCCAATGATTGGGCGCAAGTCACCGGCAACCGCGACCGCCATCCGGGATTTGTCTTGAGCCGCGGCGAAAAACAGGAGTTCACCGGCGTGGATCAATTGGCCCATCTCTTAAACCGAATTTTTACCAAGGAAACTTTATGATTCTGTGCCTCGACATCGGCAACACTCAAATTTTCGGCGGCGTGTTTGAGCAAGACAAACTGCGCCTGCGCTTCCGCCGCAACAGCCGCACGGGCGCATCATCCGACGAGATCGGCGTGTTCTTGCGCTCGGTCTTGCGCGAGAACGACATCGATCCGGCCGAGGTCAAGCAAGTGTCGCTGTGTACCGTGGTGCCCGAAGTGCTTCACTCGGTGCGCAACGCGTGCATGAAATATTTTAAACTCAATCCCTTCGTCCTTCAGGCCGGAGTCAAAACGGGTTTGAAAATCCGCTATAAAAATCCCATTGAAGTCGGCCCCGACCGCATCGCCAACGCTATCGCCGGCACGCATTTGTATCCGAATCAAAATCTGTTAATTATGGATTTTGGCACGGCCACCACGTTTTGCGCGGTTTCCGCCGACAAACAATATTTGGGCGGCGTGATCACCGCGGGCGTGCGCATCTCCATGGAAGCCTTGGAATCCCGCACCTCGCGCCTGCCGGCCGTGGAAATTGTCACACCGTTGAGTTGTTTGTCGCTAACCACGGTGGAAAGCATTCAATCGGGTTTGTATTATGGCAATATCGGCCAGGCGCGCGAGATTATCGGACGCATCCGTGATGAGGCGTTCAATGGCGAAATGCCTCTGGTGGTCGGCACCGGCGGATTTGCCACGTTGTTTGACAAAGCCAAACTGTTTGATGAGGAAAGTCCAGATCTGGTGCTCACCGGGCTGCACATAGCCCTGAAGATGAATTCTTAAACGGCGCCCAGCGCCAGACGTAGGAGATGTTATGCGAGTTCATATGTTGAAATCAAAAATACACCGCGCCACCGTGACTGACGCCAATCTCAATTATGAAGGTTCAATCTCGATTGATCCGCGCTTGTGTGAGGCAGCTCACCTGGTGCCCTTTGAACGGGTAGAAATTTACAACTGCAACAATGGCGAGCGATTCGCTACCTACGTAATTCACGGCAAGCCCGGCGAGATTTGTTTAAATGGCGCAGCCGCCCGGCTGGTTCACCGCGGAGACTTGGTGATTGTCGCGTCCTACGCCGATATGGAACAAGCCGAGGCCTTTGCCCACAAACCACAATTGGTGATGGTCGACGGTTCCAATGGCATTAAGAAAATTCATAGTGAGTATGAGTTGGTGATTTGAAGCCTGTCTTTATTGTTCACGCCATTGATTATGAGCGGCGCAAAGCAGCCGTAGATTTTCCGGCTTATGGTCCCCGCCTTCGCTGAATTTATGTCTGTGATCGAACTGAATCGCATGTTCAGAGCTGCATATTCTTCCAGAGACGGGATCACGGTACTGGCAACGTCCCCCATCCCGATTCCATACATGCCTTTTAACAACCGCGGGAATGTGGCGCGACAAATTTCGCTGCGGACCACCATCTACTTGGGACGTCCCAAGTAAAGCCGCGTCATTGGAAGCCGAATTTTTGAGTTTCGCATTCTTGTTGGGATCGGAGGTTAAGTGCCGCAGTCCTATATCGGCCAGCAGTGAAAAGAGTGTGTCCCACTGCCCTTCATAATTTTTATGTGCGGTAAGATTTTTAAGCTTTTCGAGTTTTTGCATAAGAGCTGCATCTGCGTTGAATTCGATTCGTGTCAATTGGGACGTGACTGGTTTCGTCTTTTCAATCGGAACCGCCGAGGCAGGCATCCGCTCGAGCAGAATCTGTTCGGCGTTCCGGGTGCTTAAATTGGAGAGCGAAGCCAATATTGTCTTTTTGTCCGCTGGACTCACTGGCAGCTCTAATTTTTGAGATCTCCGAAACGCGGATTGGGCCGCCGCCGCCACGGAAAGTGACAGCGCTCCCGATTCCATTTTTTCAGCAGCCTCCGGCACAGACTTAACCAATCTCATCGCCTGGATTCGAGTGTGGGCTTGGCTTTCACTATATGCCAACTCACCCATACAAAAGGCAAACAACGATGGATAGCCTCGGCTGAGGAAAAGTTGCCGTCTTTCCACCTCAAACAGAAATTTCAGGATCTCCATTAGCAATTCGCGCTCCCGCTGAACAAGTGACTTCAGTTCAGACAAAAGCTGTTGGTCAGATAAATTTCTAAATGATGTAGGCTTGGTCATTTTTCCCCCTCTAAAAATCAAAGAAGAATATGCGGACGCCATAGTAAAAACCAGAAAAAGTAAATTATGGATTCAGCGAGTAAATGTTATTGGTTGATATTGGCAATTCCCACCCTGGGCGCCCGAAGTGAAACTGCTATGAAAGCTTGCAGCGACGTTGAATCGGAATTTTTGTACTCGGAGTCAGGCGGCGCTCCTGCGAATACTCATAGCTGACCGGAACCAACGAGCCGCCGCTAAGCTTAAACAAAATCGTTAATGTTTCTTCGATCTGTTTTTCGCCCACACCCAAAAACCGGTTGGCCTTGGTCAGCGACGTCGACGACAAAACCACTTCTCCGGGCTCCGACGGCCAAAAGCCGTTGAATACGCCAGAGCCGACCCGATAGGTTACGGCCTCGCCGATTTTGTAGGCGCGCAATTCACAAAGTCCAAATTTTGATTGGTAGTTGAGAGTTTCGGAATGGGCGTAGCCCAC
>JANMVK010000517.1:0-4858 GCA_031392725.1 Pseudobdellovibrionaceae bacterium | reverse complement strand
GATAGGTGGCCGAGAACATCATGGTCTGGCGGTTGCGCGGCAGTCCTTTTAAAATCACGCGGATCTGCGGCATAAAGCCCATATCCATCATGCGGTCGGCTTCATCCAAAACCAGAATCGAAGACTTCGCCAGCATTTTAGGAAATGAACGCAAATGATCGACCAAGCGGCCGGGCGTGCAAATCAAAATACGCGGGTTGTCGCGCAACTCGCGCAACTGCTGCTTCATCGACTGTCCGCCGATAATCAGCGCCGGACGCAAATTAAAATTCTTGCCGGCCACTTCTTTAATAAACGCATGAATCTGCATGGCGAGTTCGCGCGTCGGCGCGAGCACTAAAGCATTCTCACCCGGGTTGTCCATTAGACGGATGGCCATGGGAATTCCGAAGGCGCCGGTTTTGCCGGTTCCGGTTTGCGCCATGCCCATAATGTCCCGGCCTTTAATCGCTTCGGGAATGCACTGGGCCTGAATCGGCGTGGGCGTAATAAAGTTCATTTGCTTAAGAGCCGCGGCAATCGAAGGCGGCAAGCCTAACTGGTCAAAGGTCATCTGATCTCCTGATTTTGACGCAACCTAACAGGAACCGGTCTTGAGAGCAACTCTATCAACTGATGTAATTGAATTATGCGAACTTTTCCAATTCTAGCGGCTCTTGTGCTGCTCTCCTCGAACACCGTGTTTGCCGCGCCCAAAGCGGGTGGCGGGGGCGGTGGTAGAAGCACCGGCGGAGGATCCTTCTTCAAAAGCCCCCCGATGGTTTGGGTCGCATTCGGTATGGGCACCAGCAAAATCAAAAGTCCGGCAAACAACATCGACAACGAAGGCTTTCAATATTTTGAAGCGGGCGGACAACTGCGAATGTGGGGGCGCTTATTTATTCCCTTCGGCGCGTTCGCCAGTTTGAACGCGGGCAAAATGCAATACCGGTTTCTGGGACCGGACAACACCAACTACTCGGCGAATGACGTGGATTACCAGCTGATCGGCGCGGGCATGCGCATGGGACTCCAATACCGGTTTCTCTATACACAACATTTTCGGATGTACGGTGAAGCGGGACTTTATGCTTCGGGCGACACCGCCACTTACAAAGTGAAAACCAACACCGCACTGGCGGCGCAAGGTTCGAAGTTCGCCAGTGAGACGCGCGACCTGATTGATAGCGGCTGGTATGCGGAGGGCGGAATGGACATTGTGTTCCAGCATTACGGCCTCAGGCTCGCGGGCCGGCGCCATATGGGAAGCACCGGACGCGTCGATGCGCTAAACAAACAAAAAATTAAATACGAAGCCAGCTTCGCTTATGCGGCCCTGATCAAAGAATTTTAAAAACTGGCGCATTCTTCTGCGGGCGAAAGAGTCTTGTGCTCTTGGCACCGCCGACAGCGTAGTGCGCCCGTTTTAGAATTTTAGAACAGCGCCACCCGGCCCTGGGAACATAAAATCGCGGCATCGTGCTGGCTCATGTTGACCAGTGAATCAAAACAATTGATGGGCTCGAGCGAGGTCGCGCCTGAGCATAAAATCGCGGCGTCATGCTGGGACATATTTAAAGCGTTGTTGTAACAATGGAGCGGCTCAAATGATTCCGCGGCCGAACATAGTATCGCGGCGTCTTCCTGACTCATATTGAGCGCGCGGTCATAACAATTCAGCGGGAAATTAGACTGAGCGCCCGAACACAAAACCGCGGCATCATGCTGGCTCATATTCAACGCTTGATCAAAGCAGTCTAGGGCTTTGCCGGAATTGCCCGGATTAATAATGATGGATGATTTGGCCGAAGCTGAAACAAGAATTAAAACGGCGAATACGAATAGTGATCTCATGGTCCCCTCCTTGGGTATTTAGTCGCAGTATTCAAAAAAACGCTGCTGGGGTCAATGGCCAGATCTGACACTATCGACGACCTGTAAATTTATTTTACACATTTCGGAGCGGTCGTGAGTCTGACCGAATTTCACCGTCTTGTTCGGATCCGGATTGTTCGGATTCATTGCGGAATTATCGTATTCACATTCCACCCGGATTTCTGAACCCGCGACCACCTTGATCGGAGGATCGGGCGCGAGCCCTGTGCCGGTTTGCCATCCGAAATAAAAGTTAGGAATCGAAACGATTACTTTTTCCGAGCCATCGGGCAGCCTCTGGAGAGCCTTCACCGATCGGCCGCGCATATGCATATGGCCTAGAAATGAGAGGATTTCGATGTCGCGGTCAAACTTCATCGGTTCCGTCCGCACCACATGCCGGTGGACACCGGCGGGAATTTCAAAATTCACCGAGCGCACCCTCACCGCTCGTGAAGGCCGGAGCCGGCCTTGCTCGTACGCGCCATAAAACTGCAATTGGGTTTTTTCCGTTTCTTCTTTGCCGGTGCCCATGTAGTGGGATTCTAAAATCACATAATAACCTTTGGGAATAAATAAAGCGGCATTCTCCCGGTACACAATCGGCTGCGCGCGGCCGAGCCCCCACACCTGCGCCCGCGCGTAGCGGCTGTCGGCTTCGTTTTCCATGGCCATCAACGTCCAGGTGGGCACATGGCCGTCTTCATTGTCCTCTCCCTCATCATCACCGCGAAAACTTTCAGCGCGCTTCATATAGTGGGCGAGAGGATTCGGCGTGATCATGATGGACTCATGATGCAATTGGCGCGGATTGGTCGTACGGACCCAAATCCCCCGCGCCCAAATGTCACGTGGAGCGGCTCCTCCCATTTGAAAATACCGGTACACCACTTCACCGCGCGGCGGAATTTTTACCGCCTCCGCCATTTCCACGGAGTAAACCATTTTCATTCCACTCAACGATCTCTTAGGCTGCGCGCGGGGATGCGGGCTCTTCAGAGGGTCTCCTTGAGAGGAATCCCGCGGCGCGCCCTCGTCAATCCACTGTACGAGAAGGCGTTTTTCCGCGGGCGCCAGCGAAATGTCATTGAGGTATTTGCCATAATAGGTGTCCGCGCTAAACGGCGGCATCCGGTCGGTAAACAAAGTCTCGCGGATCATGGCGGCCCACGAGCGGACCGATTCATAGTTGGAGAAATAGGGAGGGAACTTAGAATTTTGCCGGTGGCAAGTCACGCACTTGGCGGCCAATATCGGCGAGATCGTTTTCTCAAATGAGATTTTGCCCGGCGGCTGGAATAAAAATGAAATTGCCGGGCCGTCCGCCGGCGCCGCACTCACCGTCACCGGTTTTCCACTCACAATCTGAGCCAAGGCCGGCTCACTGAGCGCGCCCCGATTGAGCACTTCGCGAGTCTCCCCGTGCAAGATCACCGTTTCCCCGGCGCGGGTCAGGCCGAGCGCCTTGGTCACAATTTGTGAGGGGTCCATTAGCACCGGTACATTTAGCCCGCTCGCCTGAGCTTGTTTAATAATCGCCGCACGGTCATCTTCGGCGTTGATCATCCAAACCACCACGCCCTTGGGACCATTGAGTCTGTGCAAATCATTGATTGAGCGCGCGGACTCGATAGGTCCAGCATTGCTGTGAGCGATGACCGCGATGGCCTTGGCATCCGCCTCACGCGAGAGCTGGTGAATCACTCCCCGATGATCCAGCAGCGTGAAATCGGGCACGCCATTGGGGCTCACCGCTACCCGCCGGTGAGCCCGAATAGGTCCGCCAATCAACCATGCGGCCGTGCCGCTAATAGTCGCCAGCAGCACCAATACGAGAGCTAAGCGCAACTTTTTGGAATGCACTCATTAAGAATAATTTGCTTTATTTTTCTGTCAACCGCGGGAGTCTATTTGCCGTAAAAAATGCCTTGAGAATTGAGCGACTGATAGCGGGTGTGGATCATTTGGAAGATATCCTGTGTCTTACGGCCCAATGGGTCGACACCTTCGCCTAAACCGAGTTCCTTGCCGAGAGCTTTGCGTTTATCAAAAACTTCCTGCTCCGCCTCGCTCAGCGGCTTGATGCCATTATCGAACGTCTTAACCGCTTCGGCTCCGGCCTGACTGCCGATGGCTTTGCCGCCGCTCACGTCTTTTTCCGCTGGCAGTCCTGAACCTTCAACGCTCGCAATATTGCGACCGGCGGGTTCGGCTCCACCTTTAGATTTGCCGTCTTTTTCAAGCGCTTCCATGGCTTTTTGCGCGATGGCATCGCGCGCTTTTATCGCGTCTTGCTGGCCCTTGGCCACATCAGCGGCCGAATAACCCAATTTGGTGGCGACCGAAGTGGCCACTTTAAGCAATGTCGAATCCTCGAGAGCGACGGAAAATTTTCCGAACGGACTTTGCAAAATCATTTTGTCGCCATTTAATTTCAATCCATAGCCGCCCAAAGTTTTTTCCACTTGAGCCCGGTAGGGGCTCGAACCGTTTGACAGCTCCTGCAATTTCGATTCGCTCACCATTCCGTAGCGCTGATTTACGAAATCGCCGGAGTGAGCGCCGGTGTTGGCGCTGTGAAGCGCGGCGCGCGCATGTTCTTTGGCCTGGTCATCCGCGGATTTCGCGTCTTTGCTTTCTTGCATGGCCTTGGACAACAATCCCACGTTGGGAGGAAATGACTTCCAAGCGGCTTTTTCATCGGCCAAGGCTTGTTTGTAAAGTTGGTCGGCCACTTGACGGTTAGTCACCGCGCCCTTGGTGCCGGTTTCATAGCCAAGACGGCCGGCCGCGCCGATCACGTCGGCGGCCTCCACATCCGCTGAGGCGGCATTCAAAAATAAGCTGAGAATGAGAGACAGCAGCATACACTTACACTTTGCAAGCCATAGACCCTGCTAGGCCCGCTTACCGCGCTGGCTGCGCCTTGAGAATGTTCAGAGAGATTTCAGCTGTTGGGGGATCAGTCAAATACGGCTGTCTCAATATGAGATTGATCCGAAAG
>JANMVK010000459.1:0-3946 GCA_031392725.1 Pseudobdellovibrionaceae bacterium | reverse complement strand
CAAAACAAACCGTGAATTCCGACCGATTGCCACATGGGACGCGCATACATCAATAACTGCACGGCCTCACACCACACATAGGTGAGCGGGCCGGTGAGTCCGCCGGCGAGCAACAGCAGCCAGGTTTTGCGCCGCCACGTGAGCATGCTCTCATAAGTTAAGCCCAGCAAAACCCACATACTGACCAGCCACATCGGCGCCCAGGACGACAGATCGCCCATGGTAAACAAACCTAGTTTTATCAAAATGGAATCCGTCACAAAACCGATCCCCGCGAGCAGCACAAAGAACACCAGTTCTCCAGCCGGGGTGGGAGACATGGCCAAATGCAGGCCGACCCAAAAAGGGAGAATGGCCGGGCCGAGCCAGGGATAACCGTAACTGGCGCCCAAGGCGCACGCCCACCAACCCAGGTTGAAGGACAAAAAGCTAAGCGCCGTGCGGCCGGCAAAATTGAAGGCGGGACTGATTTTCACCGGGCGGAGTGTGCCTCATAGTGGGACTCAATTCAACCAGACGAACGACCGATAAGCACGATAAGGTATATGGAGGACCGTATGCGGACTGTGATCAGTAGGGGTGTAGCCCTATTCATAATGCTTATGACGACTGCCGCCTGTAGTAAGGGTGGCAACCTCGTATTAGAGCCGGGCGCCCGGCCCATTAAGTCTAAAGGCTCTCCCTTTGTGAACGTCAACCAGGGTGGTAAGGCTCTGCTGGTGCAGGAGTTTCAGACAGTCGACACCGGCGTCCATGGCTTTGTCAGCATCCAGCCCATGTCCTCACGCAGTTTATCCAGCGGAAGCGGCCATACCGCAATTATCAACAAGGTCTCGCCGAAGCAATAATTGCGTCTCAAATCGCGACAGTGTTAAATTCTCAAATATGCCTCCATCTATTCCCACCGCTTTTACCAAATTGCTCGGAATTCAATATCCGATTATTTCCGCGCCGATGTTCTTGGTCAGCAACGAAGACCTGGTGGTCGAATCCACCGAGGCCGGCGGAATCGGAGCTTTTCCCTCGTTAAATTACCGGCCGATTGAGAAGTACCGCGAGGCTTTGGCCAGTATTCGCAAACGCACGCTAAAGCCCATTGGTGTGAATATCATAGTTAACAAAAGCAACACCCGGCAGGGCGAAGACCTAAAGTGGGCGCTGAATTCCGGTGTGGAGTTATTTATTACTTCTTTGGGCAATCCCAAAACAGTGATTGAAGAGGCCCATCGCAATGGGGCCAAGGTGTTTTGTGATGTCACGAATTTGGAGCACGCTTTAAAAGTGCAGGATTTGGGCGCCGATGGAGTGATCGCGGTGTCCACCGGCGCGGGCGGGCACGCGGGTCCGATTACACCGTTTGTACTTTTGCCGTGGTTGCGGGCGGAATTGAAAATTTGCGTGATCGCGGCGGGTGGGATTTCACATGGTTCAGGTTTGGCGGCGTCTTTGGCTTTGGGAGCTGATGGCGTATCCGTCGGCACTCGATTTATTGCTTCGAAAGAGGCCACCATTGATCCCGCATACAAAGATGCCGTTGTGTCATCGACGGCTGAGGACATTGTTCTGACGACACGGGTTTCGGGAACGCCGGCCTCCGTAATTAATACGCCCTACGTACAAAAGCTGGGGTTGGACCTGCCCATCGCCTTGAAGGTTTTAAAAGAAAATAAGTACGCGAAAAAATACGTGGTGCCGTTGATTCACATATTGGGAATGCGCGCGCTGGAAAAAGCCGCCAATAATCCCACGTGGAAAACCGTGTGGAGTGCCGGCCAGTCAGTGGGCTTAATTCATGAAGTTTTGAGCGTTAAGGAGATTTTCTCTAAGTTCTTGCTTGAATATGAAGAGGCAGTGGCCAAGCTGCCCGGTCCCTAACCCCATTACTTTCCGGGTGGTTTGTCGGCGCCGCGCGGATCATCGGTTGGGTTCAAGTAATTTGTGCCCATTGGTCCCATGCCATGGATTTGGATAATAGTCTCAGCCGTAGTCCACACGAAATGCGACGTCCCCGAGGGCGTTGAGATGTAGCTGCCGGCCGAATATAGTTTTCCCTTTGACGGGTCGAGCTTGTCGCCGGCTCCAAAGTTATAGCTGCCCGATAGCACCGTTACGTTTTCTTTAATGGTGTGAGTGTGCGCCGGAATTTTATATCCCGCGGGGAGCTTCAGGCGAATCACAAACGGACCCTGCTCGGTAGGGTTACCCAATAGAACCGCCATCATGGCGCCCTTCTGCATTCTCGGGGGACCCGGTTGCCATTTGATTTCCCCCGGAGTCATCATGATGTGGGGCGCGGGTTCCGCGTGAGCGACCGAGGCCATTAAAAAACTGATCAAGAAAGTGTAAACAGCGAATTTCATATTTCCCCCAAACAGATTGCATAAAAATTTGACCATAGGGAAATCGGCAATTCAAGATGCATCTAGGTCAGGTCGATCTTAATCAGGCCTTTTTCTGAAGCGTTCGGTTTCTCACCGACAAGGTCAGTGTGTACTTCATTACCGGCTCGTTGCCGTTCTTAGGAACAATGGCATAACCATTAAATTTTTTCTCACACCGCTCGGGCGAGGTTTTGGCCTGCTCGATGAGCGCCGCCACCGCCGAGGCTTCATCGCACACAAAATTTACGTGGCCATCAGCGCGCTTCAAAAATTCCGAGGAAAATCCCTTAAATATAAAATCGATTTTTTGCCCGCTGTCGCGGATCGCGCTCAACGCCGTCAAGGCGATGGAAAGTTCCGCACCCATGGCCAAAGCGCCGAAGTACATGGCGCCAAGATGATTGCGCGACCGGCGGTCGAGCCGCACCCGCACCACCGCGCGCTCAGGACTCGATTCCAGAACACGGGGAGTGATAAAGGCGAGCAGGGGAATCTGCACCGCAGAAAAAGCATTGATTATGGCCGTAAGCTTAAGATTTTTAAGATTCATGGTCGCGCATATGAACCGACAACTGTTCGTTGTGATCCATCAACGCCCGCGGCAGCCGCTCCTGAAATTTGCTTAAAAATTCGCGGTGACTGACCAGTTCCTGGCGCCAGGCCACGGAATCCAAACGGTTGAGCTCGCTGAAATCGGTCACCGGGTATTTTTCCAGGCCCGCCCAGTTTAAATCTTCAAATGCCGGCGCGGTTCCCAAAGTGGTTTTGCGCCCCTCAGTGCGTCCCATCACGCGGTTGAAAATCCATTCCAGCACCCGCATATTGTCCGAGTAGCCCGGCCAGATAAATTGACCTTGATCACCCTTGCGGAACCAATTGACGCCGAATATCGGTGGCAACTTCAGACCTTTGCCGGCAAAGCTCAACCAATGGTTGAAGTAATCGCCCATGTTGTATCCGCAGAACGGCAGCATGGCCATGGGGTCACGGCGGACCACGCCGGTTTGGCCCACGGCCGCGGCTGTGGTCTCTGAACCTAGAGTCGCGCCGAAATAAACTCCGGCAGTCCAATCTTTAAATTCAGTGACCAGCGGCACCAATTGCGGACGGCGGCCGCCAAAGATCATGGCTGAAATCGGCACGCCTTCGGGTGCTTCCCAGTTGGCATCTACGGCAGGGCATTGTTGAATCGGGACGGTGAAACGCGAGTTTGGGTGCGCGGCCAAGCGGCCACAACCCGGCGTCCATTCCTGCCTTTGCCAATCGATTAAATGCATCGGTGGCTCGGCCGTTAGGCCCTCCCACCACACATCACCGTCATCAGTAAGCGCGACATTGGTGAAGATCACATTTTCTTTCAAAGTCTCCATGCACACGGGGTTGGTGCGCATGGAGGTGCCGGGCGATACGCCAAAAAATCCGGACTCAGGATTGGTCGCATACAATCGTCCATCAGAACCCGGGCGGATCCACGCGATATCATCGCCGACCGTGGTCACTTTCCAGCCGGCGTAAGACGCGGGCGGCATCATCATGGCGAAATTGGTTTTACCGCAGGCCGAAGG
>JANMVK010000379.1:0-1033 GCA_031392725.1 Pseudobdellovibrionaceae bacterium | reverse complement strand
TCTAAAGCCGCTCCGTCCATAACGCCCGACTTCATTTGGAACGCTTCCACGTCCTTACCGAAGGCTGCGAGGGCTTTCGCCACTGCGCTGGGATCTTCAAAGGCAAATACGACAGCGTTTGTGCCGACGAATTTGCTTTCCAGGACTGGCTTGATCGACGCATGGTCGGCAAGAGCCCGGATTGCGAGGGTGTTGCGCACCACTTTCATTTCCGAATTGATTGGCTTTAATGTCTTACGCAGCTTCGTGACACTTTCCACGTCCATGCCTTTATAGTCGACAAGGAAGGCTGCTTTTGAACGGCCAAACTTTTCGGAAAGGGAAGTGACTTCAGCTTGCTTTTCCTCGCGTGTATTCAAGGGCAAGTGGACCTCCTTCTTCTTTCTTTGTTTGGACCGCGAACTGATCTCGGCAGGGAATTAAGCCGTCTAAGGCACCTACTGTCTCGGATCGCGATACGTTTTCGAGCGCCTGCCAAAAGGCGCCCCACAATTAATGACTAATCAGAGCTTTGGCTCTCTGACATTTCATTCAAATCCATCTTCACACCGGGACCCATAGTCGACGATACGGTCACGCTGCGCAGGTAATTACCTTTGCTGGTGGCCGGTTTCGCCTTCATCAGAGCGCCCATAAATATGCTGAAGTTATCCTTCAACTTGTCCGCGCCCATGCTCTTACGGCCGATCATGGCGTGTACAATTGCGGCTTTATCCACCCGGAAATCCAGTTTCCCTTTTTTCTCAGCGGATACGGCAGCGCCCACATTCATTGTTACCGTTCCCACTTTCGGGTTCGGCATCAATCCACGCGGACCGAGGATCTTTGCAACTTTACTGACCGTAGCCATCATGTCCGGAGTGGCGATGGCTTTATCGAAATCCAGCCAGCCTCCGGTAATTTTGGCGACCAAGTCATCGGCGCCGACAAAGTCAGCTCCGGCGGCCCGGGCTTCTTCTTCCTTGGGGCCTTTAGCGAACACCACCACACGGATGGTTTTGCCTAAGCCATGGGGAAGATCCACGGCGCCACG
>JANMVK010000280.1:0-3252 GCA_031392725.1 Pseudobdellovibrionaceae bacterium | reverse complement strand
GCTACGACAACCAGCTCGGCTGGTCATGGGTTTCTGAAGAGCCGTGGGGTTGGATGACCGATCACTACGGAGTTTGGCGCCATCATCGCTCGCATGGCTGGGTGTGGATGCCGTTCCAAGATATGCACTATGAACCGCATTGTGTGACTTGGTTTGACGACGACAGCAACATCGGCTGGTATCCCTACCACGCGGGCAGCGCCAGCCTTTATCAGGCTAACCGCAATGAATTTGATGATGGCTATTGGGATCACCGTTCATCGGTGCTAAGTCTTTCCCTTTCCGGCGCTGGTTTCCATATTGGCATTACTTTAGTGAATCGCGCCGATGTGGTTCAACCTAACATCCGCAGATCCGCATCCTTTAGACAGTTGAGCCGTGACCGCAATGCCATTATCATCGCGGCCCACAGATCCCATCAAGGCGACCGCTTCAGCCGCGTCGGCCGTCACCCGGGTGGCAACCGCGAACATTCGCACCAATTTGTTCAGAGATACAATACGACCGTCCGCGCCCCGATTGGAAGTACTCAACAAGTGACTTCACGTGGTGGCGCGCGCTTTCACCAGCCGTTCACCGGCCGCGATCAGCGCGATGAAAATCGCCGGGATAATGACCGCCGCCATGTGGCTCCGGCTGCTGATAATTCCGGCAGAGGCCGGGGACGCCCCATGCCCGTCGCGGTGGAACCCGTTCCGGTTGTTTCGACTACGACTCCTCCGGCTGCCATTCCGCCCGCAAGAGAAGGCCGTGGCCGTCCCGCTAATGGTGAACGTGGCCGTCCTACCACTGTGATTGCACCTGTCGAGCCCGTGGTGGTTCCAATTGTTGAAGCGTCCGCTCCTGAACGGGCAAGAGGCCGCCCGGCTACTGGGCACCTGTTTGGTGGCAATACCAGTGGCGCGCGCTCGGCTCCCGTGGACACATCCCGCGAAGATCGCCGCGAGAATGATCGTCGCGGCGGACGCCAACGCTAATTGACCGCCTGGTCCAAAGGCGTTAATTCTACTGCATGTTAAATCACGAATGTCCGCTGTGCGATTCCACAGCGGAGCGTTTTTTTACCGATGAAAACTCCCAATGCGGATATTTCCGCTGCCCCAGATGTGACTTGCGCTTTATGGATCCGGCCAAGCGGCTTGGTCCTGATGAGGAAAAGCAGCGCTATCTGCTGCATAAAAACGATGTGGAATCGCCGGATTTTCAAAAATTTGTGTCACCATTGGTCCGCCTGATTCATGGACGCTTTAAACCCGGCGACAGCGGTTTGGATTTTGGCTGCGGCCGGGATCCCATCCTTGCCCACACGCTGTCGCTCGGCGGCTTTATCATGAACACTCACGATCCCATGTTCGCCAATCGTGTGCAGTCCTTGCAGCGCCAGTACAATTTTGTCGTGGCTTCGGAAGTGGTGGAACATTTTTATTTGCCCAAACAGGAATTTATGAAAATGCGGGAGCTACTCTACCCTGGCGGAGCTCTGGGTTTAATGACATTGCTGTGCGATGATCATCTGGACTTCGCCAACTGGCATTACCGCCGCGACCCCACTCATGTGGTGTTTTATTCCGGCCAGACGTTCCGCTGGATTCAGAAAAAATATCAGTTCAAGGATTTAATTCTTCACGGCGACCGCACAGTCGTGCTTTCGCTATAATATTACGTTTGAAAATAAAAGTAGATCACCGGGAGCCACATGGCCACCAGTAAGGCGGCACGCGATGTCACTTTGTGGCGCGGGCGTTTTTGGTTGAAGTCCTTAAGACTGCGCGCCACCCGGTTCAACACCGGCTTCGACTCTTCCTCAATGACCACGGCCTTTACCTCTGCAGGCAAAGGGCGTTTACTTTCATTTTGAATTTCCGTTAACGATTGGCGAGCTTGCCCGATCAACTGGCTGGCTTCCTCATGCGCTCGGTTTTTAATCAGCGTGGCGCCGGCGCGAGCTTCCACTAACACAAGATCGGCCTGATCGAGCTTGGTATTGGCCATTTCATCGGCTTTGCGGCGGGCTTCGTCGTACAATTCCGCGATATGTTTTTCGGTCTCGGTGCGCGCAGCCAGGTCATTTCGGCGGGCGACTCCGAGAATTCGCTCGGCTTCCAAATGGGCCTCTTGTTTAATCCGCTCGCACTCAGAGGCCGCCACCATAAGGGCACGAGCCACTTCCGCCTTGCGCTCCAACTCGGTTTGCACCTTGGCGTTTTGGACCAGGCGTGACGCTTGCTCCTGAGCACCTTGCAGCAGTTCTCCGGCCTCCCGGTTGGCTTGCGCCAGAATTGCGGAGGTTTCCTCGTCGCGGATCGTCTGTGCCGCCGCTCTAGCTTCAGCCACGATGGCCGCCGCTTCCTGGGTGGCCGATTTTTTTACGTCTTCAAGCATTTTGGCCGCTTGGAATTCCGCTACATTTTTAATTTCAAGAGAGGCAATCTGTGCACTGCCCATTAAAGCATCGACTTGATTTCGAGCCTGATTCTGCAGCAGCTGGGATTTTTCTTTGGCGTGGCTCAGCAACGCCAGTGCCTGTGCTTCGGCGGCGGCTAAAATCTCCGGAACTTGGCTGCTGGCTCCAAAAACCGCTTTCTGTGATTCAATTTCCGCGTTCTTTCTGATTTCGATCACCCTTTGATTGATGTCGCCCAAAATTTCTCCCGCCCGGGTCTCAGCTTCTTCAATTATGGCGTGACCTCTTTTGTCGGCGGCTTCAAAATCTTGTCTGGAGCGGATCTCAGCGTGCGCGATAATTTCCCGCGCGCGCACTTCGGCATTTTCAATTATCGTTTTGGCGGCGTCTTCCTCAAGCACATGGCGTTTGGTTTCCGCCATTTCGATAATGCGCGCGGCGGCCCGTTGTGCGGCGGCCTCGGCCTCCGCCACCATTTGCGAGCGAACCATGTTGGCCTGGGTTTCGGCTTCAGCCTTAATGGTTTCGGCACGCTTCACCGCTTCGAGACGGAGTTGTTCCACCCCTTCATTGATATCAAGGGCTTGCGTAAAGAGATGAATTTGCAAAGTGCAATCGGACATACCAAGCTGGATTTTGTCGCCGGGAGAATAGTGGAACGGGACATTGGCCGAAATGTTTTGGCCGTTGACCCTGGTACCGCTGGAGGATTGCTGGTCTGTGATCCAAATTTGATTGTCGACAGTTGAAATCACCAAATGGTTTTTATCCACCGACTTTTCGTGCAACACCACCGGCAACGTCGGCAACGAACCCACGATAAACCGCTCGAGTGGAACAAATGCGAT
>JANMVK010000261.1:0-1367 GCA_031392725.1 Pseudobdellovibrionaceae bacterium | reverse complement strand
TCATGAAAAAGCCCGCTCCGCATGCCTCCCAATCCAATTTTTTTCATATCTTCGCCCATAAAGTGGCTGCGGCCGTGGGTTCTCCAATTGCCTTTGCGTTGGCCGTTTTATGCGTAGTGCTTTGGCTGCTTTCCGGCCCCTATTTCGGATTTTCCGATACCTGGCAGTTGGTGATAAACACCGGCACCACCATCATTACTTTTTTGGTGGTGTTCTTGATTCAGAATTCACAGAATCGCGATTCCCAGGCGGTTCATCTTAAACTAGATGAGCTAATCCGCGCCATTCGCGGCGCACGCAATGAAATGATCGATCTGGAAAACATGTCGGACGCGGAACTTGAGAAGATGCAGCAGGAATTTAAAAGCCTCTGCCTAAAAGTGGATCATCATATTCACAAACGCCGCAACTAGGCGTTCAGCAGCTTCTCTAACGCGGTCAATTCCTCAAACCAATAGCCGTCGGTTCCGAATTGTGGAAAGAGCTGTGGAAAACTGGGATCCGCCCAGCGCCGCGCGATCCAGGCGGCATAATGCAAAATTCGCAGTCCGCGTAAAGGCCCCATTAACTCCAGTTCGCCTTCATCAAAGTCGCGCAACTCCGTATAGCCTTTAAGAAACGCATCGATTTCATCGTCCTCGTCTTCATCATGACGGAACAGCATCCACAGATCCTGCGCCACCGGCCCCCAGCCAAAATCATCAAAATCGAGCAGGAAAAATTCTTTAGGTTTACCCGGATCATCGGTTTGCAGAACATTGCCGCGATGGCAGTCGCCGTGAATGCGCTGGAATTTTTTGGGCTCCAGCATGTCGTCGAGCCGCTCCAACAATTGCCCCGCGCTTTGCAGATAGCGCTCTTTAAGTTGATGAGGCAGCAGCGGTTCAATCACATCGAGTGCGTCGTGGCCCATATGTTGGGCATCAATGATCGGCCGCTCAGGACACCTTCCTTGCGCGCCCGTGTTGTGCAGCCGCGCGATCACGCGCCCGAGCTGGGTGAGCTCATCGAGTTGAAACTCTTGCGGCATGCGTCCGCGCGCTTTGGGAAAAACCGCGCACCACAAACCGCCATGGTTACTCAGGGTGTCTTGGTCCTTTTGTTTTAAGGGCGCGACGACGCTGACGCCGGCGGCAAGGAGTTCTTCGAGAAATTTATGTTCCTCACGGATCGCCGCTTCGCTCCAGCGCCCGGTGCGGTAGAATTTGGCGATCACCTGCTCTTTATTTTCCGTGCGCAGCGAATAAACCCGGTTTTCATAAGAATTAAGCTGAATAAATTCGCCGGTGACCGGCCAGCCCGATTTTTCAACCGCGTTAAGCACAAAGTCAGGAGTGAGTTGATAGAAAGAAGTCACTTGCGTCATC
>JANMVK010000238.1:0-2868 GCA_031392725.1 Pseudobdellovibrionaceae bacterium | reverse complement strand
ACCCGTTAATCAAACCGGTGCGTGATTTGAAATTTGATAACGTCAGTTACACTTTCGAAGGCGCGGAGCAATCGATTTTTGAAAACATCACCTTTGAAATGCCCAAAAGCAAAGCGGTGTGGGTTCGCTCGCCCGGCGGCCGCGGCAAAAGCACTTTGCTGCGCATGCTGGCCGGCCTGTTGCCGGTGAGTCAGGGCAGCTACATAATTAACGGCCACGATGTGAGCCAGATGTCGTTTGAAGAATTTTTGCCCTACCGTCTCGGCATGGGCTACGGTTTTGATTTCGGCGGATTGCTCAATAATAAATCTCTGGCAGAAAATCTCATTTTGCCACTCGTGTATCACGAACTGGTGAGTAAAAGTGAAGCGGTGGAGCGGGTCGAGCAGGCCTTGAATATGTTCGCTCTGGATCAAAATAAAGATCAGCGGCCCTCCGCCGTGCCCGGCTCACAGCGTAAAATGACAATTGTCCTGCGCGCTTTTATCAACTGGCCTCAGGTCGTGTTTCTGGATGATCCACTGACCGGATTAAAGCAGGATAATATCAACGATCTCATCCATTATGTCGAAGAGTCCTTTAGCATGCGCGGATTACGCCAGATCTTCTTCACCTCTGAAAGCCCGGTCTTTGCCAATCACTTTAAGGCTGAGGAGCTGCTTATTTCGGCTGATTGGTTCACTTCACGGGTGGTCGAGGCCGCATGAAGATTCGCTTTAACAAATACGAAAAAGTAGCCGGTCTGTTTGTTGGAATTGCAATGACGGCATCGGCCTTGGGCCTGATCGGCATCGCCGTCACCAACGGATGGTTCGCCAGTAAAGTGAAATACGCGACTGAAATTGAAAGCGCCGACGGAGTTCACGCCGGCACCATCGTGCAGATTTCGGGTCTGCGCGTGGGCGCGGTGACCAATGTGGAATTGCAAGCCAATGACCGCGTCCGTGTCGAGTTCCAGGTTTTTGAGAAATTCGCGCACAAGATCCGTCTCGACAGCAGCGTACAAATGTACCGGCCGTTTATTCTCTCGGAAAAGGTTTTGGATATTTCCGTCGGCTCTGATGAAGCGGAAGTGATGAAGGTGGGCGGCGTGCTTCCCACCCACGCCAGCTCCGACATTATGGATATGCTGAGCGGCCGCAAAATGGGTATGATCATGTCGTCGTTTGATAATTTGGCTTCGTCGTTAAAAATCGTCGGCACCGCGTTCTCCAATCCCGAGCGCACGCGCTCTTTGGTGGAGATGATGGACAATTTAAAACCTTTGGTGATCAATTTAAATACGATGTCGCAGGAAATTGTGAAGATCACCAATGTGGCCAACAAGCAAAAACGCGCGGAGTCCATCGTCGATTCCCTGGCTAAAATCAGCTTCGAGGTCAGCAAAGCTCTTCCCGCATTCAACAAAGAGGTTCCGGACCTAGGCCAGCAAATGGGCATGATCGTGAAAAATCTAAATATTCTGACCAATGAATTTCAAAAGCTCACACCCGCCATCAGCGTCATCGCCCCTGAACTCCCCCGCACCAGCCGCCGCGCCGTCGAAGCGCTGGACGAGATGGTGGTGCTATTAAAGGCCATGCAGAAGTCCTTCCTATTGCGCGGCAAAGTAGAAGAAGTCCGCGAAGAAGAAGGCCGCAAGCCCGCCAACACCTCCGAACCCTGACGCGAATAGTTGCAAAAAGGTGACGGACGCTTCCCGGTGCATCATAGACTTTTTGAGTGTTCCGAATGACACTCTAGGGCGTGTTGTCCTGGCTAATATTTAAAAACTATCTGTTGTCCCGCCGCTCGGGCGCCTTGGTGCGAATCATCGCTTGGCACTGTATTTTGGGCATCGCTATGGGTGTTGCGGCGTTGATTATCGTTCTTAGCGTGATGAACGGGTTTAACCTGACTATCCGCAACCGTATGCTCAGTGTGGAACCGCACCTTGTGCTCACCCAAAAGGGCAAGCCTTCGGATGAGCAATCGGCGAAGTTAAAGGCGGTGATTGAATCGGTGGCGCCGGATTCGGTGTTGCAGATCGACCGCTTTGAATCGCAGGATTTAATTCTGCGGTCGACGGAAGGCATGTTCGGCGGCGCGGTGGCCAAGGGCTATGACCATGCCACCACTCAAACCTTGCTTAAGCGAATTTGGTCCAGCACTAAAAACAACGGACCCGAACCGGAAAAAGATTCCTCGGACCTGAGCGATAAGGAAGTGATCCTGGGCAGTGATCTCGCGCGCTCACTCGGAATTTTTGAAGGCGATGAAGTGGTGCTGGTTCCGCCTGAGGCCCTATTGTTGCCTAAAGGCGAAATTCCGAAGCTGCAAAAATTCAAAGTGAAGTCTTTGGTCAGCACGCAGACACCGGAGATTGATTCCAAACTTTTATTCTATGATCTCGACACCTTTCCCGCGCGGATGCGGTCGCTCAGTCTCGATCAGGGTTTTGAAGTGCGCTTGCATAATCCCTATGACGCCGACTCGATTAAAAAAGCTTTGATGACTAAGGGCGTGGAACTGCAAACATGGGGCGAGCGCGACACTTCGCTGTTCTTCGCTCTCAAAATGGAGAGCTGGGCGATGACTTTGTTTTTAAGCCTCGCGGTGTTGATCACCAGTTTTTCCATCGTGATCGTGATGGTTTTATTAATGAGCCAAAAGCGCCAAGATATTGGTTTGTTGATGGCCATGGGATTGTCACTGCGTAAAGTGCAGCTGTGTTTTCTGCAAGTGGGATTGATGCTTAGTTTTCTGGGCATATTCGCGGGCGTATTTTTCGGCACGACGGTTTGTCTGCTCCTCGATTTTTATCCGATTGAACTGCTGCCGGATATTTATACCGACTCGACGTTGCCGGCTAAATTGTCGGCCAATATT
>JANMVK010000338.1:0-1863 GCA_031392725.1 Pseudobdellovibrionaceae bacterium | reverse complement strand
GTCGCAACGGCCATCACTCCGGCCGCCGGCAATATGGCGACTTACCAGTATATTAGTGTGAACATCATCGGACCTAATTGTGTGGACTGTCACGGTCCCGGGTTGCAGGCCGCCGGTTACAATTTCTCGACTTACGGGGGCTTATCAGGCAGCCGCACTCAAGCCATGAACGCCATTAATGGTGGCCGCATGCCGCCTGGCGCTCCGCTGTCGGCCACGCAAATCAACGCGCTAAATCAGTGGATCAACGCCGGCGCTCCTAACAACTAATTGACCCTCACCTTTTCTCCGAGATAAATTTTATTTTAGTTTTGGATTCGTGTGGAAAGGATCAATTTTGCATACACTTGAGCCTCGGGTCACTTTGAAGGGGGAATCCGTTTCCGTGAACTTTCCACGTCTGCTAGTGGTTGAGGATGAGGACAAACTTCTCGGCCATTTGGTCACAACTTTAACTGATGAATCCTACTCGGTGTTTACCTGCGCCACCTTTCGCGAACTGGAAACCATGTTATCGATGCCCACGGCCGAGTTCGAAGTCGTGGTCCTCGACCGCCTGCTCAACGGCCGCGACTCCGCCACCCTGATTCCCCGGATTAAGGATAAAACGCCCGACGCCAAAATATTAATCCTATCCGCCATCAATACTCCGGCTGAAAAAGCCGCCATTCTGGATCAAGGCGCGGATGATTATCTGGCCAAGCCGTTTGAGACCAATGAACTTCTCGCGCGCCTGCGGGTGTTGACCCGCCGCTCGCGCCCGGTGATGAAGCTCGGCAATCTTGAGCTGGATTCCGAAAGCCGCGCCATCAAAGTCGCCGAGCAGACCATCGGATTGACCAATAAGGAATATATTTTATTGAGGGTTATGCTGCGCGCGCCACGCAAGGTGTTCAGTAAAGCGTTTTTTTCCCAGCAGGTTTGGGACATGAGTTCCGATGTGGAAAGCAATGTGATTGAAGTCACTATTAACAAATTGCGCCGCCGGCTCGAAGATGTCGGCGCCACCGTCCGCATCAAAAATTCCCGCAACAATGGATACTGGATTGAGGAATAGGTTTTTCTTTATTATTGTCACCACGCTGATCCTATCGGCGGTCGGCATCAATCTGGTGCACGTTTATTTTTTTAAAAGCCAGCGTCTGAAGCTGATCGACAAACAAATGATTGAGAGCATGACTGTTCTTCTCGATTCGGAGGAATTTTTAAAAGCCCTCGATAAGCCGGAAACTCTCGACGAGGTGATTTCCAAAGTTCTCAAGGGATCGCGCATCGGCAAAGTGTTTTATTTGCGGGACGCCTCGGGGCAGATTCTTTATCAGAGTTTACGGTCCCGTTTGCTGAGCGGTGATATCCCGCATAGCCCCGAGTGGGTCGCGGTGGGGACCGACACCGAGTACGTGCGCGTGCGCAACATCACCTTACCCAAGCATCCGGGGCTGACACTGCAGGTGGGAGTGGTACTGGACCGAAATTTTCTCAATTGGGAGATCATCGACAAACGGGTGGTTTTTTACATCGCCGGCATTGTGGTCGCCATGTTTTTGGTTTCGGTGCTGCTCACACTGACTTTATTGTCTCCATTAATTGACCGCCTGAATCTCAATTACAAACTCACGCGGTCGTGGACCTCACAGATCGCGCATGAACTTAAAACTCCCCTGACGATCATGCGGGTGGAAATCGAAACCGCGGTTAAAGAAAAAGAAATCCCAGCCACCTTCGCCCAGGATCTGTATAAAGAAATTCACCATATGTCGGAGACCATCAGCCAGTTTTTGGATTGGGCGGAGTTGGAGAATACCCAACTGCAACGGGACCTCCATGTGCTGCCGATCCGGATTGCCGCCGATGATGTGGCCG
>JANMVK010000099.1:0-6261 GCA_031392725.1 Pseudobdellovibrionaceae bacterium | reverse complement strand
TGGTGCGCGTGCCTTCGCCGGCGATCTCGGTCAAAGTTTGCAGGTAAGCGAGCTGTAAGGCGGTCGGCGACGCGGCCAAAATATTGGAAGCATCCCGCAGTTTTTCAGCGCGCTGGAATTCACCCTCGGCACTGATCACCTTGGCGCGGCGTTCGCGCTCGGCTTCAGCTTGGCGGGCCATGGCTGATTGCATTTCCTTGGGCAAATCGACATTTTTTATTTCAACATTAGAGATTTTAATGCCCCAGGCTTCCGTGGATTTGTCCAAGATGGCTTGCAGCGCATGATTGATCTTGTCGCGGTTCGAAAGGACTTCATCCATGGTCTGCTGGCCCAGCACCGAGCGCAGCGTGGTTTGTGCGAGCTGCGAAGTCGCATACAAATAATCCATCACGCGGGTGACCGCGCCTTCGGGATCGACCACGCGAAAATAAATCACGGCATTCACTTTCAGACTGATATTGTCCTGGGTAATCACATCTTGCGGCGGAATGTCCATGGTCACCGTGCGGGTGTCGACCCGGATCAAGCGTTCCACTCCGGGAATCAGAATGATCGGACCGGGACCACGGATGCCGATCGAGCGACCGAGCCGCAAAACCACACCACGTTCCCATTCCGGTAATATCTTGACCGCGGAAAACAGCAGAGCTGCTCCCATAAAAATCCAAATTGCTGCGGGACCTAATAGTTCCATCATGTGCGTAACTCCTTTTCAACTTTCAACATAAGACCCTGATAACCACTCACTGAAACTTCATCGTTCATCTTTAACGCTGAAGGCGATTGGAAATTCCAAATTTCCCCGCGCAATTCAATTTTGCCGCTGGTGCCACTGGGATCGACGCTGACCACAATCGCCTTCACGCCGAGCAAATCCTCAAAGCCGCCTTTTTTCCGGACATTCCGGGTGCGAAGCAGCATATAACCCACTCCCAAAAACACCGCGCCGAAAAAAGCCGCCACCGGTAAAATCAAAGTGAGCGGCAGACGGTAGCCGCCGGTCTTAACTGGGTCGAACAGAAAAATACTGCCAAAAACAAAACAAGTCAGGCCGCCCACACCGAGCGCGCCGAAAGAGGGCACGAACATTTCGGCGATCAGCATCGCCACGCCGAGCAGGATCAGCGCGAGGCCGCCCCACTCCACATCTAATTTGTGCATGGCCACCATGGCCACCACCAAACCGATGCTCCCGACCACGCCGGCGATCATGGTGCCGGGGTGAGTGATTTCAAAATACAAAAGTCCCAAACTTCCCAGCATTAATACATAAGCCAGTTCGGGGTCGGTTAGCATCGACACCACTTTGTAGCGCATATCGAGAGCGAAGGGTTTCACCTCGCCCACTTGAACCTTCTGGTCCTTCTGATCGCCCATTTTCACACTGCGCGCGTCCGCGAACTTTAAAAACCCGGGCTTGTCGGTGCCGACGTAATCTATGGCTTTAAGTTTCAGCGCCTCTTCCGCGGTCACGGCTTTGGCTTCCAAAATAATATCTTGTCCGAATTTATCCGAGCGTCCGCGCAGGCGGGTCAAGCTTTCCAGCCAGCTGCGGGTGTCGTTCATTATTTTCTTACGCAAATCCGCGGGCATCTCGCCGCCCATGGTGACAGGAGTCGCGGCGCCCAGATTGGTGCCGGATAAGGCTCCATTCACATGGCATGCCTGCAAAATAATGGCGCCCGCGCTGCCGGCATGTCCGCCGCTGGGAGAGACCAGGCACAAATAAGGGAATTTGGAATTCATGATCAGTTCAACAATTCTGCGGGTGCTGTCGAGACTGCCCCCGGGGGTGTTGATCAATAATAAAATCGAGCGGCAGGCCTGCTGGTCCGCATATTTTTCTGTCCGCTGCAATAAATCGAGGGTGGCGGGTCCGATCACATCGGTCACTTCCACTTCCGTGGTGCAGGATGGGGAAGCCGGGTTGGCAGCCCAGACCGGGATCGTGGTTAGAAAAACCAACAGAATTATAGCCTTCATTGGCGTCCATTTTCGCGGGAAAATTGTTGCAACAAAGCCCAGGCGGCCTTTTTGCGGGCCGCCACTTCCGCGCCCTCACCCAGCATCTGACTTAAAGTCGGAAGCAGCCAGTGCACGCAATCGCCCTCCACCTGCCGGCCTTGCTGGCCGGTGAAGCGCAGACGGTGGTGGCTCGGCACTTCAGTTCCGCCAATATCCATTTGCGACCACTTTTTTAATCCGACACTGGCTAAAATTTTATGGAGAAGGGCGGTGGTGAACTCGGTCAGCTCCTCGGACTCGACAGTGACGGGAACTCTATCTTTTTCAAGGCGAACCGTGGGCGCAAAACCTGCGGGAAATAGCGTGATGCCCAAGACTTCCTCTAAATAACGCTGCTGAACTCCGCTTTTCATAACTGGGCCAATGTAAGGTCGGCACTCGTCCGGGTCACTCCCTTTCAATTGACTCAGCGCATTAAGTATAGGACTAAGGGCGAATTTTCACGTTCCGTCTCAAGTTGGGACACCCGTCCGACGATCAATGAAGTGTTGATTTTGTCAAAGGAGAGAAGGCATGGATGCCTCAGACAATAACAAGCCGAAGACCATAGCTTCGATCGATATCAATTTGCCGCCGCCTAAGGTGAGCAAGAGCGAATGGATGGCGGAGACCGTAAGTGAACATTTTCACTGCGTCCTGTGCGGCACTGAACTTAAATTTAAACATAAAACTGATTTTGTGGAACGGACCGTTCATGAAGACGCCCATTGCCCGGCGTGCAATATCCGCAACCGCCAAAACTCTTATAAGCTGCAATAACTAGTTGTCGACGTCGAAAGAAATGTCCACGTCGAGAACCTTGTTGTCGAAGGCCTTCGGATCCTGAAACTGGATCAAATTGTAATCCGGAATATAAACCCACTCCGTGCCCGGCACCAGCACCCGCCCCTTGTACACCACTTGAATGGTTCCAATCATGGGCTTTTGGTCCAGCATCACAATCGGATAAACAACCGTGGTTTTCTGCACGAGATCCTTGCCTAAAGCCGCGAGCAGCACGCCGTAATCCGGTGAATCCAGCTGGTAGATTTTGCCGTTGGTCCGCTGAACGATCTCATTGTATTTTTGGTTGGTCGGTTCGTTGGAGTCTCGGCCGTACACTCCGTAAGCGATAAAGCGTCCCAAGCTGCCGCCCATTTTACCCTGAATGAAGGTTAAAAACTGGCTGGTGCTCATATTGCTCTGCTCAAGCTCGTCGCTGACGATGATTAACACCAGGTAGGCGTTGGGCCTCAGCCAATTAGGATAATTGCGCAGCACCTTTGAGGTTGGATCAAATGTTTTCTCAAACCCGTCCCCTTGGACTCCCAACGCCGCCACCGCAGTGTTAAATTGGTTGGCCGCATCCAAGGTCAGATAATCCACGGTCGAATTAAATCCCATATAAGGGCCTTCGGCAAAAGACGTGGAGATCAGGCCCATTTTCCAATGCAGCCTGGAACTCGTGGCGAATTGCTGAATAAAGGTGGCGCTATTGTTGATCACGCGCTGCTGGTAAGGGCCCATACTGCCGGAATTGTCGATCACCCATAAAACGTCCACGTCCACCGCATAAGATTCCGCGGTGCTGGTGTCCATTTTATAGGTCTTGCTGAAGCGGCCTTGAACATCGGGCCGGTATTCCACCAAAAATTTGTCGTTCTTGCAGCTGGAGGTCATCACTACTAAAAGTAGCGCGGCTAAATATCTCATCGTGTCACCTTGGCCTTGTGAATATCCGCGCAGGCCCCGTTGCCGTCGCCGCGGGCTTGGAAGACTTCGTCGACCCATAAATCTTCATTGAGCGGAAATGTCTGCATGCTGGAGGGAATTTTATCGTTTAGGCCCTTGGTGCTCTGGCCATCCACCACCTGCTCGCGGTTGAGCATCACCAAGCGGCTGCGTAATTCCATTTTCACGAACTTCATTTTCAGCATGGCCTCGGCCACTTCTTCTTTTAAGGAGTTCCAATATTCTTTATGCGGGCTGGTTCCTGTCTGAGAACTCACCTTGGCCACCAACGGCGCCATTTCCGTTTGAAACATCGCCAACTCGGCTTTCACCTTTTCATATTGGCATTCACGCAAATGCAGCATCGCGCTCATCACGCGGCCCTCAAGCCGCCAGCGCAACGGAACCAGACTGGTGTTGATATGAGCGAGCACGCCCCGCAACTTGGTCCAATCACCGGCTCTGAGATAAGTCCACGCCAGCTCTTCGCGGCTGCGGAGAAAATCTTTGGAATCACGGTCGATGGATTCATAGGCCACTGCGGCCTTGGAGTACATTCCCGCCTTATATAAATCCCGCGCCGCCATTAAAGTGGTGGGCGCTGCAAGGACACTGGATGTGGAAAGCAGCAGACTAAAAAATATAACCTGTCTGTAAATAGCCATGAACATTATGTGAATACCCCTGCGAGAGCGCTCTGTTCTCGCGATAATAGTAATCTTTCATGCCGAGACGGACCGAGACATGCTGGCCGAACCAAAAAGCAAAACCCATATCGCCCACCGGGCCGGTATTGGTGCCTGAGCGCAGATCATTTTGCGCGGCTCCCAAGCCGAGATACTGGTCAAACGATAAGGCTTGATTGCGGGTGAAGCGGAATTTTCCGTAGAACACATTGTACAGCAGCCGCGCTTCCATACGGCTCTTGACGTAATCGACATCGGGTAAAAATCCCGATTTCTCCTCGAGATTTTTGGCCGCGCCCGTGAACTTATTGGACACCTGCGAATAGCCGGCCGCCAAAGCCCAGCGGTCACTAAAGTGAAATTGCGCTTCCGCGGTCCATTGATCGGAGGCGAGAAATCCGCTGCCGCCGAAATTTTCGGCAAGCCCGAGGGTGAGTTCCGTCCGGTACTGCAAAGGAGTGGCACGTGACTGAACGGCATAAATGCGTTCCACGAGTTTGCTGGACGGCACGGCGTCTTTGACATCGAGTTGCTTCAGCTCGCTTTCCAGCGACCGGGTTGCGGCCAGCGCCAGACCGCATGTGAAAGTTAATACCGTTAAAATCAGCGTTCTCATCGGCTAGCTCCTTGGGCAATCGGCGCCGGACTCGGCTTCATCGGCAACACAGTAACCTTGTGGGTGGTGCAAACCCAACTCTGCACGCAAGCGGTTAAATTCACCACCTGGACAATTCCCAATTTGTCGGCAGGAATCAACTTCCAGCTGATGATGCCCGTGCTTTTTGGGTGGCCCGGACCGGTGATCGGCGTCGTGGTGATCGTCATGATTCCATAGGGCGGCTTGGCCGGCACATCCCACACGGGAGCGGCTTCGCCGTTGAGATCTTCGGCTATCACGATAAAGTCCACATCCCCCGGCTGCGCCACACTGTTAGGACCGGCGGTTTGCGGAGGGATCGTGTGATTGGTAATCGCCCAGCGCACGTTAAAATCCAAACGTTTGCCGCGCGGATTGTAAATCTGAATATGGCCGGTGAAATCCTCAGACGTTTTATTAATGATCTTGTCGTAGGCGGGAGTCCAACGCAGTTTGAAACTCGGCACGCGCTTATCAGGCCAATCTAAAACAGCATCCAACGGCAATCCGCTCATGGCGATTTCAAAGGGACCCGCGGGATACTCTTGATCTTCAAAATTTATGAGATGGATCAGGGGCTGACCCTCGCGGCCGTTCACATCCAGTGGTGATTTCACTCCGGCGGGCATGGGCGTGTCGATCACGGTCAAAAATACTTGCTTAGTTTTGCCGGCGGTTGAGAGATCTTCACTGCTGTAGAGGGCGACGTCGATCACATAGTTGCGCACGAGAATGGCGGGATCGGAGGGATCATTGGCGGCCTTGTAATCGGGAGTCCACGTCAGGCGTTCCTTCACTTTGTCGTAAGCCACTCCCGTCGGCAGATTTTTAAATTCAATAATCACATTGCCGGGCGTGGGCACCGAGCCCTTCACGATGTACTCGCTCTTGGAGCCTTCATTGAACTGCATGGTGTCTTGAATCTGCAGTGAGTAAGCGCCCGGATTGGGTTTAGGTTTTTCTTTTTTCGGAGGCACGTCTCCCGATACGTCTTTGCCGTTGTAGGGATCCTGTTGGCAGGCCATCAGAGCCACAACCGGAACAAGCCACAATATTCGTTTCATCGTACTCTCCTTGAGCACGGAGATCCACCCCAGTGGATCTCCCTATGTTTTAACCGGGCGGAGCATAAACGGATAGCTGACCTTCACGTTCACACCTCCACGCGGTTGCGGGAATTTCCAATTCATCATTTTCTGC
>JANMVK010000075.1:0-3125 GCA_031392725.1 Pseudobdellovibrionaceae bacterium | reverse complement strand
GTCGCGGCCAACTATGGCGGAGATCAGGGGCAGCAGCACCAGGCCGGTGGCGGTCACCAGCACACTGCGCAGGGCGATCTTAAGCGGATAAATCTCGAGCTTTTGCTCTTCGTCCTCGCCGATTTGTAAATCAAACGTCCATTCGCCCAAAGTGCGGCCGAAGAACGAGCGCGAGATCACCACATACATCTGCATCACTGCTAAAAACATCACGCCCAAACTGATTTGGGTCATCACATCCGTGTTGAGATTCTTAAACACAATATTCAAATCCACCTTGGTCACAACTAGCAGCGCGACCATAAACACCAGCGACAAACCCATCACAATAATAAAATCCAGCAGAGCGGATTCAAAACTGACGGTGGCGGGAATCAATTTCCGCACCGGCGAGCTGGCCGAGCCACGGCGGGCGCCAACAATTGGCCCTTCCGGTTGCACAACGGGTTTTCTGATAGCGGGAGATTTGTAAGCGCCCGGCTGCGGAAAGGGCGATTGCACCGGCCGCTCGATTTCCATGGCGTTCTTCTTCTGAGGAACGCGGTCACGCGGCAGCACTTCAGTGAACTGCAGGTCGCTCTGACCCTTTTTGGGCTTTTCCAGCGCGGAAAGGACGTCTTCAAATGTGTGTTTTTTAAGCGGGGCCATCGGTGCGTCGTCTGCCAGATTTTTAGGCATTGCACTTGGAATAGGCTGCAGTGCATCCTGCAAAACCCCAGAATTTTTGAGGCCGTCCTTCAAATTGATCGATTTCTTATGAAAACCTAGACCATCGGTCAGGGGTTTGAATTCAAACTCATCAAATGGATCCATATTTGAACTGCTCATAATTTACGCCCCGGCTTCGTAGATGTTAACAAAGCGCTCCACATTCATACTTTATGACGCTGACTAGGGCCACGCAAGCCGTTTCAACGCGCAAAATCTGGGAGCCCATGGAGACCGGCTTTAAACCGTGTTTTCCGAACATCTCCACCTCACGCGGCGAGAATCCGCCCTCGCTGCCGACAAACAGCCAAAGGTGCTCGGGATTTTGCTTTTTAATTTCCTGAATAGCCTGTGGGAGGCGCACTTGGGCTTCTCCTTCATAGGGAAATAGACCCGCTGTCGAGGGATTCCGGTTAAAGGAAGCGAGCATCTCCTCGAGCGTAATCGCGGGATGTACAGTCAGCAAATCCCCGCGTCCGCTCTGCTGGGTGGCCGCTTCGGTGATTTTTTGCCAGCGCGTGAGCCGCGCGGGTGAGATTTCAGAGGCTTTGCGCAAAAAACTGTAATCGGAAACAAAGGGGCGGATCTCCGCCACACCGAGCTCCACGCATTTTTCGATAATCCAATCCACTTTAGGGAGTTTCGGCAGCGACAGCGCCAACGTGACGGCCGGCTTTTCAGGCGCGGGCAATGGCCGCTCGGAAAGTTTGCGCGCGCTGAGGTCGCGATTGCTCATTTGGCTGATTTCATAAAGCAGCGCGCGCGGCTCGCCGTTGAGAATTTCAAATTGGTCGCCCACTTTGAAGCGGCACACATCGCGGATGTGATGAAACAAATCGCCCTTCACGTGGAGTGAAGCCTCATCTTGGATTTCGTTTTTATCGATATAGAAACGCCGGAACGCCATGGCTATAACTTTACGGCGTAGAGCAGCCAATCGCCAAGTTGGCGCCGCTCCCAAGTTGAACCCTCAGGCAATTTAAATCCGGAGAGAAAATCGGGCTCCCGTTCACTGATAATTCCCGACATCACCAGCCAGCCGCCGGGTTTAACTCGCGAAATTAGAGCGTCTTGGATGCGCACCAACACGCCGTCGATAATATTGGCGACGACCACGTCATACTGATTTTCGATTTGTTCCACTTGGCTGCCGTCCATTTTAACCGAGGCGCCATTGAGCTGGAAATTTTCGCGAGCCACGCGGCGCGAGTCCTCTTCAATTTCAGTGGCGGCCACTTCGCCGTAACCCATTTGATAAGCGAGGATGGCTAAAATTCCGGTTCCGGTTCCCACATCCAGAACCGAGTGGCTCAAATTGTGAAGCTTGCCGATCGACGCCAGTTCGCGCGCCACTAACCGTGTGGTCTCATGTGTGCCGGTGCCAAACGCCATTCCCGGATCAATACGGATGGAGTTCAGCGCCTCGGATGGAGGCTCGCACCACGAAGGCACCACCCAGTGATCATTGGTCAAAGCGAAGGGCACAAAGCCCTTTTTCCATTCGGCGAGCCAGTCTTTTTGCTTTTCACCCAGAATTTCCCGGGTGATTTCAGGAAAGGCGGATTCGATTTGCTCGATAAAAGCTTTCGAGGGCATTTCCTGAAAAAAAATGTCCACCGCGCGGCGGTTCGGAGGGGACACAAACACGTCCTCCTCACCCTCCGGCTGCGAAAAATTCAAGGCTTCGCTGATGCCGAGCGCGCCGTGAGCGAAGGCTTGCTGTGATAGCCAATCCTCCG
Source organism: Pseudobdellovibrionaceae bacterium (assembly GCA_031392725.1). GTDB lineage: Bacteria > Bdellovibrionota > Bdellovibrionia > Bdellovibrionales > UBA1609 > JALHOQ01. The sequence continues at coordinate 678 of JANMVK010000075.1, read as the reverse complement.
CCCGGTCGCTCACTTGATTCAAACGCAATACAAAATAGTCGCTGGATGTTTCCTTCATACTACTCGTCTTTTTTTACCACACCGTTGACCAAGTCCACTTTAACCTTAACGGCTTTTTTGTCCTGGCTGCGGGGAAAGTTGTCGTGCATCCCATTGATGACGTTGATTTCAAAGTCATAAACCTTGGAAGCGTTGGATTTAATGCTCACTTTGCCGTTGGTCACTTTAATATTCATATCCGACCGGGGTTCAACGTCGAGCGAGCCGTTGATTCCGCTCAAATCGGTTTTCACCGTGGTGGGGATATGCAGCTCACACTTCGCCATGCTTAATTTATTTAAATCAAAGGTCATCACACCGGCCGCTATGGTCAAGGTGGGAGGGCCTGACAGCGCGCCTTTGCAATCCCATTTGAATTTCGAAGAATCACTCACCAGCAATTCCAGCTTGGCCGTATTAAACGGAATCTTCAGCAGCTTGATGCTGTTTTTCAGCAGATCTTCCTCGCCTGACATGACAAAAGATTTACCGCCCAAGTTCAGGTTGAGCAAATTGTGGTCCTCATCGCTGTCGGCATCGGCGTCATCCTCATCACTATCAAAGCTCAGATTCATTTTGTCGGTGGTGATATTGACATTCACCGTCATGACGCCCACTTTCACTTCATTGGTGGAGTCA
>JANMVK010000027.1:0-13073 GCA_031392725.1 Pseudobdellovibrionaceae bacterium | reverse complement strand
CGAAGCGCTGGCACGAGCTCGACCGCGACATCGTGACCATCCCGGGCGTGCTCGGGCATCACGCGTGCGGCGTCGCCGGGTCCGAGGTCCGCGTCATCATCGATCCGGCGGCGCTCGCGGCGCGCTCGGACCTCGCGGCCGTGGTCCAGGCGATTCGCACCGCCGACATCCGGACGATGGACGACCTCGTCACCCTCCGCGTCGGGATCCCGGCCCAGCCGGCGACCGGCGACCAGCTGTCGGCCGTCGCGATGATCGAGCACGGGGTGCGTCACGACTGCCACGCCAGCTGGGACCGGGGCGGCGCCGTGATCGTGGGCACCGTCCAGCTCGGCGGCGCCGACCCGGCGGCGGCGTGGGAGCGGGCGCGGCCTGACTGGTTGTTGAGTTTAAATTCAAATTAGTATTCTCAACCTTAAGGATGCTTGCAGATACTCTCGCGGCCAATGTTCCGAACCTGCTGTCGGGACTATTTTCGGACTGCGAGACCTGGCCCGTCGGATCTGCCGTAATCGACGTTCCCTCAGGTTGGTCAACTACCAATGAAACTAAGCCGCTCGAATTAGTAATAGTCTGGCTTGAACCACTAATGCTCGAAACCGAATTAACAGAATCTATGCGCCCCTCTGCTGTAGCCGAGGAAATAGTGCGCGAATTGCCATTTAGAATTTCTTGTAGCTCCGTGAAATTGCCTCCGGCGCCCAGATCCTTTAGCAGTGCACCATTGGCATCATAAGACATTGTCGACAAATTGCCATTGGGTTTCGTAAAACTCAGAAGGAGGCCGTCCACACTATAAGTGACATTGTGGGTTTCCCCTTTTGGATTTGAAACGGATTTCAAATAAAAGTTGGAATCAAACGTCAAATTGGTTAGTTGTCCGAACGGGGCGGAAATCGAAATTGCTCCTCCGCTGGAGTTTCTGTTTACTCTCGTTACGTTTTGGAATTGATCGGTCACGCTCACCAAAAAGTTGCGATCGTTATACGCCATTGAGTAAATGAGTTCGCCTGTTAGCCCACTTCGCGTTTCCAGATGAAGTCCATTGGCATCAAAGATGTAGGCTTCTGAGCCATCCTCTGACGGGTACAAAAAACCGGTGCCGCGTGGAATGGCTGATCCATTTCGAATGTTTCCATCGCCCTTTGCGAGACGCTGATTTCTAACTTCATATTTATGAACCGGTGAAAGTGTCCAGCCGCCGAGGCCTTGAAGTTCACTGTCCCAGTGCCCAAGCATTACTTGAGAGGTCCCGAGTTCGGTAGATCCATCGCTCTTGGTATATTCAACAATTGAGGTCAACTTTTGGGTGCCCGCTGGGTTACCCAAGGGGCCTTTGCCATCCCATAGAAATTCATAACTAAGATTTGGCGATGGGCTAAACGATTGGACAATTTCTCGTCCTGCTATCTTTAGCGTAAGCTTTATGCTGGAAATCCCATCAACAATGCTTTCGGTGAGCGGTATGGTAATCCTTCTGTCATCCTTTCGTCCTAAGACCCTGTCGCTTACATAGTTTAGCCCAAATCCTGTGCCCACTATTGGTATAGCTTCTCCCAGTGAACGATTTGCCGTTCTAATAATGGAGCCAATCTTTGTGCAGGCGTTTGGCGTTGGTATTACCTTGGTCATTTTGGGGATAGGCGCCGGCTTGTGAATAACGGTGCCCGCAGTTCCCAGATGAAACGACAAGTTTTGAATTCTTGAATACGCAAAGAGGTCGCCGTCCACCGGATCCGTTACTAGAGGAACAAATATAATAGGACGAAAAAAATATTTAGCAGGAAGCAAATTAAACTTTATATTAAGCTCCGACCAAGTCGTGTTGTCCGCAAAGGTTCCAATGGCAACTCCTGCGATGTCCGCGTTGCAATTTATATGCGCTGTCGGAAATGGACCCTCACTCATTTTATAGAATCGAGATGATCTCAAAACTCCGTCTGGCCCCACAAAAGGCCTTACATCAACGACCGGCTGAATTACGTTGTCCATAGACACATTGCAGGTGGCAGATGCCAAGGTCGTGAAAGACCAAAGTTCTTGAGGGAATCCTAGTTGAATTCCCGTATATGGAGGATGCACAAAGCCAACCGAAATATTATTAATATTTGCCGGGCCCTCCAGGCGCTTGATCGTCACAGAAAAGACCCCCACCTGATTTTCAACGCCATTGCAGCTTGTGCCCGACTTCAAGGGACCATTTAGTTTTAAATTGTAATCAAATAAATCATAAACTTTCCAAGCCACAGGCTTACAGCCAAAGGCCCCAGTCGGGTTCGTGGAGACATTATACTTATTTGCGCCACTAATTAGCTCTTGATCGAGACTTTGGCCAATTTGGAACTGGCTAAAGTCATAGAGCACCGTCGAGCCTGAGGTCTGGCCAATGGCTGAAATTGGAATGGCCAAGAGAAAAAGTGAGATGATCCCATTTCGCGACAGCATTAGTTCCTCCGAGAAAACGTTCCGTTTGAGCAACGCTTTACTGGTCGGGGTTCAACGTTGATCGATTGATCGGATCCTTTTGAGATCGAGAAATTGAGACCCTGCCAAGCAGCTAGAAGTAGAGGTGAAACTTGGCGGATTGCCAAAAATTACTTGTCATAAATATTTGTTAATAAATGTCTTTGAGTTGTATGTTAAGGAACTTGCATGTTTCTCGCCCTGCCGTTTGCTTTTAGTGTTTTCTTAACAGTAGACTTTTAGTCATGGCATCCGACTTACAATTTTTGGATTGGGATACGAAATTTTTCGGCAAGAAAATTGCCCAAGTTAAAACCGGCTCCCCAAAGTTCAATAAGGCCTGGTGGGAAAAAATCTTTGCGGAAGCCAAAGATGCAGGGGCCGATTGTCTTTACGTTCGGGTTCCGGTGGATGCGAATAACACCATTCAGTATTGCCAAACTCTGGGCGCGCGGGTCCTTTCGAATCAAGTTACTTTGGACAAAGTGCTTACGGGCGAAAAACTACCTTTGAGTGATGACATTTGCGAGGGCGCCCGCACCGAACATCATCCCCAGCTCCTGGACCTTTGTAGAGATCTCAGTGCCCTCAGCCGGTTTTCCCGTGATCCCCGCTTTGGGCCCGAAGCCGCCAGCCGCATGTACGATGTCTGGATTCAGGAATCCATCCAGCACAAGTTCGAGCAAAAGATTTGGACTTCCGTTAGCGGCGGCGCCTTCAGCGGATTTTTGGTCGCGGGCCTGCGCGCAAAATTACCTCATATAAATCTGGTGGGAGTGGTCAAGGCGGAGCAGGGCCGGGGAACCGGCCAAAAGTTGATGTCGCAGGCGGCTCACTGGGCTCAGTCTCTGGGAGGTGAAAATCTTCGCGTTGTGACGCAGGACTCTAATCCTGCGGCGCTTGTGGCGTATCAAAAATTCGGCTTCAAACCCTACGGCAGTGAAACCATTCTTCATCTTTGGTTTTCATGATAAATTATTTCAATGCGTAGGAAAATTTCCAGACTGTTGGTCACTGGGGGAGCCGGATTTATCGGCTCACACTTCGTGCGCCATTGGGTGCGGGACCGGCTGGGAAAAAATTCCGATCAGCAGCTAATTATTCTGGATTCGTTGTCTTACGCCGGCAATCTTATGAATCTCAGCGACCTGCCAAAGGATTCTTTTCGACTGGTAAAAGGATCGATCGGAGATGCGCCGCTGCTCAAGCGCCTTTTCACGGAACACCGGCCAACCGCGGTGATCAATTTCGCCGCCGAATCACATGTGGACCGGTCCATCGCAACTCCTATCACGTTCATTGAAACCAATGTGCTCGGCACCGGCATTTTACTGGATGCCTGCCGTCTGGCCTGGAAGAACATTCCTGAAGCCTTTTTTTTGCAAATCTCAACTGATGAAGTCTTCGGCGCGCTCGGCGATGAAGGTTTTTTTACCGAGAAAACTCCCTATGCGCCCCGCTCACCCTACTCCGCCTCCAAAGCCGGCGGCGATCACCTCGTCCATGCCTATCAAAACACATTTAATCTCAACGCGATGGTGGTTCATTGCTCCAACAACTATGGGCCCTATCAATTTCCGGAGAAGTTGATCCCCCTAACCATCAGCCGATGCCTGGCAAAAGAACCGATTCCCATTTATGGCAAAGGAGACAACGTTCGCGATTGGGTTTTTGTCGAGGACGCTTGCCGCGCCATGATTGAGGTTCTGGAAGCCGGCAAGCTCGGTGAACGCTACTTAATTGGCGGCCAATGTCCCCTGCGCAACATTGAACTCGTCACTCACTTGACCAAGATTTTCGGTGAACTCCAAAATGACAAATTTAAGTATGAAAGCTTGATCTCCTTTGTAAAGGATCGGGCGGGTCACGACTATCGATATGCGACGGACATCGGCAAAATTTCCAGTGAACTGGGGTGGAAGCCCACCACGCCCTTCAATGAAGGGCTAAAGCGTACGGTTGAGTGGTACTTGTCCAATGGCAAATGGCTCAACGCCATCGCCGACGGATCCTATCGGGCCGGCGCCGCCTGAATGGAACGGATCGCATTTGGTAAACCCGTTTTTTCGACTGAAGAAATCCAAGAAGTTTCCCGCATTCTTGAAAGTGGCTGGGTCGGAATGGGTCCTCGCGTGCGGGAGTTCGAAACCGCCTTTGCCCACTACATCGGCTCACCCCATGCTTTGGCTGTAGCCTCAGGAACAGCCGCTCTACATCTCGCTTTGAAAGCGGCGGGTATTGGCCCCGGCGACGAAGTGATCACTACGGCTATGACCTTTGCAGCAACGGTCAACGCGATCATTATGAGTGGTGCCACACCCGTTCTCGTCGACTGCGAACCGGTTTATCGAAATCTCGATCTCAATCAGGCGGAACGCGCCATAACTAAAAAAACCAAAGCCATCATGCCTGTTCATTTTGCCGGCGCCCCCTTAGATACCGCCCGCCTGACTAAAATCGGTACCACTCACAATATTAAAATTATCCACGACTGCGCCCACGCCATCGAATCCGAATGGAACGGCAAAAAAGTTGGCGCGGCGGCTGATATCTCGTGCTTTAGTTTTCATGCGACAAAAAATCTAACGACAGTCGAAGGTGGAATGATTTGTACCTCCGATGCCGAAGTGGCCGGCAAGATTGCACTGATGCGCAACCATGGAATGTCCAAAGACGCCTGGAAGCGCTTTAGCGACGCCCAATATTTTCATTACAATATTGAGATGCTCGGATATAAGGCCAATATGACGGATGTTCAAGCTGGGCTCGGCCTTTTGCAATTGAAGAAGATTGAAGAGCGCCACCTGGTGCGAAAGAAACATTGGCAACATTATCAGAAGGCCTTGGCCAACCTTCCGGTTGAGCTTCCCGCCGCCGTCGAGCCGAATAGCCGCCATGCCTTTCATCTTTTCACCATTCAAACTCCGGTTGGGCAGAGAGACGCGTGGATCAAGCGGCTCCAAGAAATGGAAGTCGGCTGCGGCGTGCACTATCGCGCCATTCCTCAATTCAGTTATTATCAAAGTCAATTTGGCTGGAAGCCCGAACGGTTTCCTGTGGCCAATTCCTATGGTGAACGCACCCTTTCCCTTCCGCTCACGCCCTATATGACTGAGGAACAGATCCGTCATGTCGCCGCCTGCGTGAAAAAAATCTGCGGGGACCTAACATGAAAATCAACAAAGCCGCAATTCTAGCCGGTGGCACGGGTTCACGGCTCTTACCCCTGACCAAGACGACTAATAAACACCTGCTTATGGTGGGCGGAAAGCCCATGCTGATCCGTGCGATTGAACAACTCACCACCGCGGGAATCAGAGAATTTGTTGTGGTCACTGGGCCGGAATATATTCCCGCGATGGAGCAAACGACGGGCACCGGCCAAAAATTAGGCTGTAAAATTCAATACGCCCCGCAGGCCAAACCCGCCGGTATCGCCGACGCCCTGGCACAGGCCAAAGATTTTGTGGGTGGAGAGCCCTGCGCGGTCCTGCTCGGTGATAATCTTTTTTCTGAACCCCTGGCCCCCTTCCTCAAAAAGTTCTCGGAACAAACTAGCGGAGCGAGGGTCTTGCTCAAGACGGTCTCCGATCCGGAGCGCTTTGGAGTCGCGGAAATCGAAGGAGACACCATCATCTCCATCGAAGAAAAGCCAAAACGTCCGAAGTCCAATTGCGCGGTGGTCGGGCTTTACTTTTATGATTCTCAGGTGTGGGAGGCCATTCCCAGCCTCGAGGTCTCCGCGCGGGGCGAACTGGAAGTGACCGATATCAACAACTTTTACGCCCGCCTCGGGCAGCTCAAGTTCGACAAAATCCAAACTCCCTGGTTTGATGCGGGAACTATTGAATCGTTGGGCGAAGCCGATTCCTTTTTTCTAAAGGTGGGATCATGAGTTCCATATCCGTGGTCGTACCTGTTTATCAAAGCGAAGAGTCCATCAGTGAATTGCATCAACGGTTAACCAAAGTTCTGAGCTCGCTCACTCCAAACTATGAAATCCTATTGATTGAGGATTGCGGGCATGACAGCTCCTGGTCCAAAATTAAAAAAATCTGCGCGGAAGACAAACATGTGCGCGCCATTCACTTCAGCCGCAATTTCGGTCAGCACTATGGAATCACCGCGGGCTTAGATCACAGCACGAGCGATTGGGTCGTGGTCATGGACTGCGATCTGCAAGACCGTCCCGAAGATATCCCGGCACTCTATCGCAAAGCTCAAGAGGGCTTTGATATCGTCCTTGCGGTTCGCCACCGGCGCGATCAACCCTTTGTTCAGCGTATTATGGTGGGTTTTTTCTATTCGCTATTTAATTTTTTGACGGACAGTCCCTACGACAGCCGCATTGGAAACTTTCGCATACTTTCACGCCAGGTGGTTGAAAGTTTCCGGGAATTTCGCGAACAGCTGCGCTTCTTCGGGGCGCTGGTGCAATGGATGGGCTTCCCAGTGGCGATGGTGGAAGTGCAGCACGATCAACGTCCCTACGGCAAATCCGCATATAATTATAGAAAGCTGTTTGCTCTCGGCTTTAATACTGTCATTGCGTACTCCGACAAACCTCTTCGGCTGTGCGTGGGCTTCGGGTTTTTGACAGTTGTGGTTTCGCTCGGCCTCGCCGCTTTCGTGGTTTACAATTATTTTGTCCATCAATCTCCCGTAATGGGCTGGAGCAGCCTGCTGGTGGCCATTTCCTTTTTCTCCGGAGTGATTCTGTTAAATCTCGGACTCATCGGAATTTACCTGGGCAAGGTTTTTGAAGAAGCCAAACGCCGGCCGCTTTACATTATTCATGAAAAATTGAATTTTCCATGATTGAGTCGCTCATCAAGGACAGTTGCCGGAATGTCACTTATGAAAATGACGGCATTTGGAGGGCGGTGGGCGAGGCTAAAATTCATTATCCCGATGGCGCCCATTCAGCCAATTTTCCTGGTGAAGATACCTCTTTTTGGTTCGAACATCGAAAGAACTGCCTGCTGGCGCTAGTCCGCCGGCTTCCCCCTGGCGGTCCGATATTTGACATCGGCGGAGGCAACGGCTATTTGGCCTTCGCGCTCCAACAAAATGGCTGGCCCACTGTTTTGGTTGAACCCCACGAGACCGGAGTTCTCAATGCCCGGCAACGCGGGCAAAAGTTTATTATTCATTCTGACTTTGACGGGCTCAATTTTACTCCGGACACGCTTCCCGCAGTTGGCCTGTTCGATGTACTGGAACATATCGAAGACGATTTAGGTAAACTCCGTAGTTTACGAAAGGCCATAAAGACGGGCGGCCGCATCTACCTGACCGTGCCCGCTTGTCCAATTCTGTGGTCCACCGAGGACGTGGCCGCGGGCCACTTTCGCAGGTATTCCCAAAATGCCATTGTTCAATTGCTGGAAAAGGCAGGATTCACCGTCGAGTATTCCACCTATATCTTTTCGCTTTTTCCAGCGCCATTGTTTTTGCTTCGAGCGCTGCCGTCGAAATTGGGTTTGCGCAAGCCCCTGCACAAGGATTTTTATGGCAAGGAAGTTTTTAGGCCGACTGAATCACTCAATCCCGTTGTACGCAAAGTCTTGAGCTACGAGATCAGTGCGGTATCCGCGGGGCGAACACTGCCGCTGGGCACTAGCTGCCTGCTCTGCGCTCGCGCTTAAGCGCGCACCAATCGGGCACCGTTTGTCCCTCACCGCGGCGATCGGCAAGACGTTTTTTGATTCTCTCCATCCGCTCCGATGGAAAGTGACGGAGCGGCCCTTGAGCCGAAATTTTTTCCAATAGCGCCAGCACACGGGTCAGCTCTTCCGCTGTAAACGAGGCCTTTAGCGTGTGAAGTAGCGCCTCGGCGTTGGCACATGCAAAGGCCGCGCAATCCCATTCCGCCCAAGTCAGCTGATCACCGGCTGTTCGATCCTTTTGTTGTAACAAAATATCCATGGCCTTTTTACTATCGCCTGACCGGTGCACCAGCTGCGCAATCCAACGCGCAAGATGCGGTTCACGCAATGCATGCGCCGATTCCACAGTGACCTCATTCATAGCTTGAGGATTGGTCAAGCTCGCCACTGACATTTCAATTCCGCGACGCAAGGGCGAAGTCGCCGGCAACTGCGCTTTGGCTTCCACCGCCTCCTTCTGCAAAACTGGGGCGTCGGCAGCGTCAAGACACTCGGGATGGACAAATAGTTGCGAGGAAACTTTAAACGCACCCGAACGGCCGAGAAGCGCCCAGCGTTCTCCCATATACTCCACATAAAAAAGACCGGAGCTAATGGCCGAATCAAAGAGTTCATCGCGCTTTGACACTCGCGCCACAACGAAGTCCACTTGCCGCTTTAACGCCTCCTCCCTCAGCAGCGCTGGCGAGATGCTAAGGCGGCCGAAAAGATCCATAAAATCTATTGGGTAGAGAATCGAGGTGCGGCCGTCGATAAAAACTTTTAATTCCGGGGCAAATCGATACAACAAATAGCCACCGTCGGAATATTCGTTAAGCACATTGCCCTTAAGTCCACGGCTCTTAATGTGGTCGGCCAATTCGACAGAAGTGAGCCATCTGTGCACATCCCCGGTTATAGGATGAATCGGCTTAATGATTCCCTGAAACAGCGCCTGGCCCCCGGCCACTAATCCAACCGTTCCAATGGCGAGCGGCACAAAAACCCGCATAAGACCCGGCCGGCCGATGGTCCACAGCCATGCGCCATTTAAGGCCAGCGCAACAAAGACTAAATTCACCACCACAAGGTGCGGGAACAGTTTGCTTAAGGACCAGGTGCGAAAAGCCAAAACCGCAATGATCACGACCGCACTCCAAGCTCGCTTCCAGCCGTGGTAAGCCAAACTAAAAGCCAGAAGGACCCAGAAAATCTGCAGATACAATTCTTCGTCAGCAAAGCTGCGCCGGTCATACTCGGTAATGTACTTCGACCAGTTCTCGCCGACCTTGGCTTGCGCCAGCAGCGGATGAGCCAAGTCGAAGTTAATAAATCCGGCCACAACCAGAATCACAGCCGCGATTAAAAATTCTCGCCACTCCCATGCCTTGTCCCGCTTCATACCATTGTCAATGGCCCGCTCCATAAGCAACCCGCCGGCAATCACAAAACCGAAAACGGAACTCACGTGATAGTTGCTCCAGAGAACCAATAGAAACGCAAAGCCGATAATATTCCGCAAGTCTAATCGCTCGCGCAGTCTAAACATGAACCAGAGGCTGATCAGAGTAAAAGTGTAGCTGCCGAGGTCAGGCCGGGGCTCGGTGTGAAAGATGACCACGCACAGATAAAACATTAAGACCACGGCCTGCACCAAACCCGCAATCGCCAGGCGACGGAACAGAATCAGGAGAAGCGCAAGCGGAACCGTAAAAAGCACCAAGCGCAAAATATTAATTCCCATGAACTCACCGAATACGGAAGAGAATACAGTCACTAGCAATTGATAGGGCCACGCCACATTCTGAATGGCTTGGTCTAAATGAGTAAAACTATAGTGATCGCGAAACGGGCTTAGGCCGGAATAGAGAAGGTCATGGCCCATGCGTAAATGCCAAAACAAATCTGGCGACATGATTTCGTAGAACGAGGCGCAGGCAATTATAATTAGGGAAAATAATACTGCGCCGGCAAGAAAAACTGGACAGCCGAGCATGAACTTACGAATCATAATTTACTCCACAAGACTTGATAAGCTAAATGCACCAACTAAGGCGATCACAAAAATCAAAAAAAGTGCGACACGCTTTGTCCGGGTCTTGGGCGCGCCGAAAGCACCCAACAGAATTTTGTCAACAACAACTACCGTACCTAAAGCAGCAATGAGAAAGACATTTTCGGGTGTAGACTCTAGACGGCTGCGAAAAGTTAGAGCCATGAGAATGAGGAGACAGTATGCAACTGGAAGTGAAACCAGCAAAATCCATAGCCTTGTTGCAAAAGAATTCTGCCTTTTCATTTATGCAGTGTAGACATTTACAAGTCCCGGGACCAGTAAATTCAAACTCGCGTTATTTACTCTGCCCGGGCAGAGTAAATGTCCATGGTGTGTCAGATCTTTTGAAGACTCCGGCGGAATTTTTTCATCTAGTTGTCGTTGGCACCCTGATCAATCCATCGAGCCAGCGTAGCAATCTGCGCGGCAGCGAGTGGAGCCGCGGGCAGAGGTGGCATTTGAGTCGCGGCGGCGGCGGTGATTCTCCCGTAGAGCAAACTTGTGGCTGAGCTTCCGGGAATTACTTTTGGCAATACTGTCGAGTAGACAGCCACGTTCATGCCGCCTGGCAAAGCAACGCCGTGGCAGCCGGCGCAACTTACGGCGAAAATTCCGCCGGCTAAATTGAAGCGGCTGAAAGAGGGCACTACGCCCTGTGCGTGCAGGCAGTTAGATACGGCCGCTAATCCTACATTGGTTATGCAGGTGTTGATGTTGGCTTGGAGCAATGGCGCCGGCAATGCGCCGGAACGGTCGAGACAGGTGGCGATTCCAACTTGGCCGGGTCTTGTTCCGGTGGCGTCGGCTACGTTTCCGGCGAAGCGGGCGCAGGCGTTGATGTGGTCTTGTGAGGGAGCCGAGGAGATAATTCGTTTGGTGGCCAAACATCTTGCCGCGTTTGCGGGCGTATTGAGATTGGCCGCGAAGCAGGCTTTAAGTTCGACGTCGGTTAGAAGTGGTGGAATCACCGCAAAGTTCGCGTTCAAACAGGTAAAGGCGTTTAAGCCCGCGGCATCGAAGCAGGAGGCTATATGTGGCTGCATGATTTTTGATGAGATAAAGCTTTTGTTGCGCATGCATTTGGCGATGGCGACGGCGCCTACGACCGTCACGCAGTTGTCGATTTCAGTTTGGAATGTGGCGATCGCGGCGATTACCACTGGGAGCAATCCGTTATTATCAAAACAAGTGGCGATTGCGGCTTGGCCGACGGCATTTAGACACTCATTGAAATGAGCCTGCATCACCACATTAGAGATATGAAAGTTAACCCGCAGACAGCGGACCACTCGAGCCGACGTCACTGCGGTTATACAGCCATCAATTACGGCTTGGGTTACGGTGGCGGGAAGCAGGTCGGAATTTTGCAAACATAACGCGAGACCCAGAGTGCCTTCTAGTTTTTCGCAAAGATTGGCGTCGGACTGAAATAGGGCCGGACGTTTTAACAAGGCGCCCGCGCGGCGCAGACATTTTTCAACACCGGTCAGGCCATCACTGACTAGACATTGATCAACCGCTGTCTGAGTGACGCCCGCTTTGATTCCCCGCTTGCCGAGGCAACCCGCAATGGCTGAGTTGCCGACGACATTCGCACAGGAATTGATGTCGCTTTGCTTTGGCTGGCGATATTCCTGAATAAATTGTCCTTGGGTGGACATACAAATGGCTAAATTTAAATCGGTGGCGTTTCCCGCGAGCAGGCAGGTGGAAATCGTAGCAGCTGTATAAGTCATTCCGTTTGTGGGCGTACTATTAAGACAAGCGCTGATTGCATTCCCATCCGTCGGGGTGGCCGCATAGCACGCTTTGAAATTGGCATTGCTCGCTCCGGCTGGAGTCGACGACGTCGGCGGTGGATTGTTAGCGGAGGACGACTCTGAAGCCTTCACTCCACTGCTATAACGAAAACCCTCGCTGCAGTTTTGAAAGGCCATAATTAATACGAGGAGCCCCATAAATCCAAAGACCTGGTGACGCATACATCCCATCTTCCACGCCGATAAGACCCCTCAGCTACCAGCGTAACTGACGACAGTTGCCAAACCTGTGCCATACCGGAATTGTTAGTTGGGCCGTTTTAGGTGTCTACGTTTCTGAGCTGCTCAAAAATTTAACAAGCGGAAATACACTGAAGATGTTTTCGACATTGTCTCAGAATGGGATCACTCCGGTTGAATTAAAACATTCTCACGTTTATGAATCATAAAATGAATCACCCAAATGGATGACTCATACAAAATACATAACGGCACGAGCATCATGCACATGGAGATCACATCGGGAGGAGTGAGAATGGCCGCGACAAAAGCTAAAACCACAATGGCGTAGCGGCGCTGCTTCTTTAAAAAAGGCGCATCGATGATTCCCATCATGGCTAAGATCACGAGAATCACCGGCAGCTCGAAGGACACGCCGAACATGATGGTGGTCATGGCGAAGAAGCCTAAATAATCGTCGATGGTGATCATGGGCTTGTCGATGGTGCCGCCGACCGACAATAAATATTCAAAGGCCGCGGGATAGACGAAGAAATAAACGAAGCATACGCCGAGCGCGAACAATAGGCTTCCGGAGAAAATAAATCCCACGGCGTATTTGCGTTCCTTTTTGTAAAGCCCCGGCGAAACAAACTGCCACAAATGGTAAAGCCAATACGGACAAGTCAGAATCAATCCGCCAAGCGCGCCGACTTTAACGTGCGCCATGAACTTATCCATCACGCCGGTGAACACCAATCCCCCGCCCTCACCTAAAAAAGGCAGGATCGGTTGGCGGATGACCGTAAACAGATATTCCGAATAGTAAACGCACACGCCCATGCCGACAACCATGCCTTGCATGATCTTAACCATGCGGTAGCGCAAATCCGTAAGGTGTTCGACCAGCGACATGTTGCCGTCATC
>JANMVK010000006.1:0-5779 GCA_031392725.1 Pseudobdellovibrionaceae bacterium | reverse complement strand
TCGAAACTCACGTAGGCGTTGCGAAACCGCTTAGCGTGCGCGGTCGTGCTAAGCACCGCGAGAAGGACCAGTAAGAGCTGTCGAACATGCATGATAAACTCCGGGAATAACACGCGTTTGACCTGATTATAGATCGAAACGATACGAAAAGCTCTAGACCAGAGTCTAGAGTGCGCCTTGGTGTCTCAATTTAAGGCGTCACTTCTTCTTATTTTTCGGTTTGTACAAATAAGCGGCAGTGGCCACTAAAACAAGTGCCAATCCAAGCAGCATCAGAGCGAACGGCAATTTGGATCGGCGTGGGGGCGGAGGCGGCAGCATATTCGGATCGGTTTGATCGCCGGTGATACCAAACACTCCGATTCCACCGGCGCCGGTGTTTTTCGGGAACACCAGATTTTGGGTGGCGGACAGTTTTAGGGTCTTCATGGCGTGATCAAAGATGGGATTATAGTTTTTGTACTTGTTGCGTTCACTGGAGAAGGTAATCAGAATCGCCAGTGATTCTTTAACCGTAGCCACATAGAGCGTGAAAAAATCCTGCACTTCACTGCCTACATGCTGCGCCTGGATCCATTTGGTTTTATCGAGCACGCGCTCTTGCGCATACATCACCTGCGACGGCATCGGCGTGCCGATCCGGGTGGTCAGGGTTTTGGGCTTGCTTAAAAACGCTTGGAAATTTTCAAGTTTGTCCTCGGGACTGGCCACTTTGGCGGCCATAACGATCACGGCTTCATTTTCGTCCTTGGGTCCTTTGGGCGAACACACCCAAGCCACGCCCTCCTGCAGGCAAATCCAGCTATCGGGAATATCGAACGACAAAAAGGAATTACTGAAATTGCGGGCCTCGGCGAGGTGGCCGGCGGTGAGCAGCAAAAAGAGGAACCATTTAGCGCGGATCACTTTTTCTTTTTCTCCAAGGGCTTCGGTTTTTTCGCAGCGTTGGAAGCTTTATAATAAAGAAAAACTCCCACTGCGAACAGAATACCGGCGAGCCAAAGTAAAATGGAGTATTTTTTAATCCCGGTCCTGGGGCCCGCGGGCATCAGTTCATCGGGATTCTGGGGAATATCCGGACCCATGGGTCCATCGGGCTTATTCGCTTGTCCCCCACCCGAAGGATTGTTTTCCAGGCGCCGTCCGAGGACATCGGAAGTCGCCACGACCTGCAAGCTCTCCACCGCGCGGATAAAGTCATTGCTGTATTTGGTGAAGTGCTGTTTGTGCGCGCTGAAGGTGATGACAATGGAAATGCGGTTCTTAACCGTGGCCAAGTAGCGGGTGAAATAAGGACCCACTTCGCTGCCCAAATGCATGCCGTCGATCCACATTTGGCCGTTGAGGATTCGTTCCTTAACATTGATCACTTGGGATTTGGCGCCGGGGCCTTTGGAACTGCTGATCGCGCGCGGAGTTTGCAAATGTTTGAGGTAAGCCGGCAAGGTGTCGTCAGGCCCCACTTCTTTGGCCGTCAGGATAATAATCGCATCTTTGGTCTTCGATGAAAAATTGCTTTCACACACCCACTCGGAACCTTCCAATTTGCAGTTCCAGTTGGGCGGCAGTTCAAAGCTGATGTACGCGTTTTTAATACGGGCGCCGTGAGCCACGGTGGAAATAAAAATCAGTGCTGTGAGCAGGGTCCAACGAAACATACCGTCTCATTATAAAATGATTTTGGCCTTAGGGCTCATACTTTGAGCCCAATTCCCATGTATGTCTCAGAACAGGACGTTAGACACGCGAACCGACTCCACCGCGGAGAGGGCATTCAGATGGCGGCCCGAAACCGTAATGGGCACTAATGCGGCATCCTCGGGTCCTGACTTCATCAAAAGCTCCTTTACCTGGAGGGCCGTGAGGCTCGGATTCAGCGACCACAACTGGGCCGCGATTCCGGCCACCACTGGCGAGGCCATGCTCGTTCCGGTCATGCCTACAAAAAGAGCACCGCCGGGATTTTCAAAGGCCGTTGAGATCATGGGGTCCCGGCCAAAACCACCCGGAGCCGTAATGTCCACGCCCACTTTGCCGAAATTGGAATAAGGCGTGAGGGAATTCAGCGAATCACTGGCGGCGACCGTGAGAATATTGCGATTGGGTAAAGATGCCGGGTAAACAGGGTTGGCGTCGATACTAAAACCCAAACCGGTTTTGGGATCGCCGTTGCCTGACGCCACGACAATCAGGACACCCTTGTTCTCGGCATACTCGATGGCCCGGACGATAAGCGGATGGGGTGCGGGTCCGGTTGTGCCCAGAGACATATTGATAATCTTGGCTCCACGGTCAACCGCGTAAACCACAGCGGCCGCGATGGAACCGGCGTCACCACCAATGGAGGTCATTGCCTTCACCGCGAGAATTCGCGCTTTCTGCGCCATTCCGATTTGGCGGGCGGCCGCGAGGCCCGCGACGTGAGTGCCGTGGCCGTCGTCATCGTAAGGAAACGGATCGGAATTGATAAAGTCATAACCGAGTTCATCATTCGCGAAGCCATTGCCGTCATTGTCGGTGTTATTGCCCGCGGTTTCCCGCGCGTTGTGTTCAATATTAGCGGAGAGCAACTGGTGATTGTAATTCACGCCGGTGTCGATGATGGCGATCACAATGCCTTCGCCTTGGCTCTTGGCCCAGGACTCCTGCGCGTTCACGGCTTTCAAGTGACTCAGTAAGCTGAGGTCCACACGGCCGCTCTCGCTCACATTCTGAAACGGGCGGTTGGAGGTGGCGATAAAGTGAACGGCGTCGAGCGCGCACACATCACGCGAATCTTGCACGACGAGAAACACGTGGTAGGCGCCCAAAGCATCGGGCGTGATTTCCACTTCCTTTTGCACAGTCACTCCGCCCTCTACTTGCGAGGCATCGGGACGGACCACGACAAACGCGGTCTTTAAGGTGGAAGGAAACAGCAGGTGAGCCTTGCTGTTTTCCGCGGTGAGTTTCACTTTTTGCCCAAGCTCCAGGCTGAAAGTGGCAGGCGCATCAGCCGGCAACGTGATCTTCACCACTGAGGTGGGAAATTTGTCGGCGGCCTTACACGGATTGAGTCCGTCAACCTTCAGTCCCTTCGGGCCGGGCACCGATAGCGGTTTGAAAGTGATAAATTCATTGGAGGTGAGTCGCGCTTCGGGCGCGAGGCGCGCGATCTCATCATTGGTCACGCCGAAGATTTCATACAGGCCGTGCTTGGGACTGAGGTTTCGCACTTGGGCGTTGGGATAAGCTTTCAAGATCAATGCGATCAAATGCGGATCACTGGTTTCCACCAGCACTCCCACATCCTTCGCTCCCGTCGGAGCCTGTTTTCTTTCCTGAGAATTCTTCCCCTGGCAACCGGCGATTGCACAACTCATAAGCATCACCAAAACCAAACGCTTTGTCATAATCCCCTCCCCCGGCAATGAACTTGGTCGGTCGCAGTTTGGAATGGAAACAAGTAGTTTTGACATTGCTTATAAGCAGGACTTATCTTGGCACTAAAAAGTTAGTTATTTCAGCATCTTAGGGTAGGGTGCGGATTGGATATAATTCATACGGGTGTGAAATTTTTCCAGGGTGCGTAGTTATAAGGATTTTTTATATCAATCGTGCGTTTCAACGCGAGTTTTGATAAATAACGTTGTTTCCTCTTATATGGAGAGCCCGAGAATGAATCTGCAGCAGCTCACTACGTTTTGTACTGTATTGTCTGAAGGCAGCATGACGGCGGCCGCGGAAAAGTTATTTCTCACGCAGCCCGCCGTAAGCCAACAGATACGCAATTTAGAAGACGAGCTCGGCGTTGAGTTGCTGGTTCGGGGTGTGCGCCAAGTGAAGGCGACTTTGCAGGGGCAAATTCTGTTCGACTACGCCAAACGGATTTTACACCTCACGCAGCAAGCTCAGGTCGCCATTCAGACCATGTCGCAGGAGGTTTCCGGACATCTCCGGCTGGGCACTTTAAATTCCATCGGTCTTTATCTTGTTTCTCCGATCATCGGCATGTTCTTAAAGCACAACGCCAAACTGCAAATTAAATTGGTCTACGGCACCGGTGAGAAAATCATCTCCGACATGCGCAACAATTTGGTCGACGTGGTGATTCTGCCTGATCTGAAAAGTGAATACGGCATTGAGTTCCAGGATTTCGAAAAGAAATTTCTATTCCGCGATGAAGTGTGGCTGGTGGGTTCGGGCCGTGACACGACCTTACCGCCGTCGATTGAAATGAAATATTTTAACTCCAAGCCGATCATCGGCTTCACTGACCGCTATCCGGGATTCAAAGCGGCCCTTGATCGAAAAATGCAGGAACTGAAAGTGGATTGGCTGCCCGTATTTGAAACCGACAACGTGGGAACCTTAAAACGCGTGATTGAGTCGGGTTTGGGCTGGGGATTTTTGCCGTCCCATGCCATTAAAAAACAAGTGCGCGCCGGCCGCATGGTGCAGATTCAGGTGGATGACCTCAAATACACCTGCAATGTGAATTTGTATTTCCGCAAAGACGCTAAGAACAATGATTTGTATGACACGTTCTTTAAGGCGCTCCAGCAGCAGTCCATCGGCGGGTAATCCGCCATGAACCATTACCAATGTTTGGGCGTTCACCGCGACGCCTCAGCCCACGCCATTAAACAAGCCTATCGCCGCATGGCCAAGATCCATCACCCGGACCGCAATCAACACGACACCGTGAACGCCCAGTTCCGCATGCAGATGATTATCGCGGCCTACAAGATTTTGAGCGATGAGGACAGCCGGCGCGAGTATGACGAGGGATTTAATATTGTGGTCCCCGAGCCTGCGCCCGCTGAAGAGGCGGTTGAAAAAGTCGAACGCAAAACGAAGCGGGATTATTCCAACCGCTTTGAGTCCAAGGATGCGTTGATGGGCGTGATGATCAGTTTTTTTGGAATGCTGTCGATTCCGTCCGATGTGGATTTGCGGAAATTTTTGGCGTCGATTTGTTTTTTTATTATTTGTGTCTTGGCCGGCGTGGTGGCCCGTGGCTTCGCGCGCGCGCTGCATGAGCGGTTCCGCGAAGTGGTTTCGGAATCCTTTGTTAACGAAATATTTTATAACGCCATCGGGGCGGGCGTGATGGCGTCACTAATCAGTTGGGCGCGCGCTCAGATGGGATTTGAAATTTTCAGACCCAACACTCTGATGGTGATGTGGGCGGTGATTATTCCGAGCGCGGTGGGCGCGGGATTTGGCCGGGCCTTTAACCGTTCCGTGGGCGTGATCAGCGGCCTGGTGGGTGGCGCCGCTTTGGGAATGGTGACCGCGATTGTTTTCGCTTTATGGTGTATCGCCTTGTTGATGGCCGGTCTCGGGTTGGAGGCGAAGTCCTCGGATTTAGCCGTTCCTCTGCAGGTGATTATGTTTTCCTCGGCCATGGCCGGCGCGCTGGGCTCGGTGCGATTTCGCAAGATGATTATCTTCACTTGGCTCGAATGGATTGAAGACCAGATCGGCCGCTTTGGCCCGGATCCGGACGTTTCCCGGCCAAATAAACTCCCAAACCAACTCAACTAATAGCTGATCTTGATTCCAAAATTGCATTAGCGGCTATTGCAAACAATCGAGATTGGTATTACCATTGGTATTACCATGTCTGTTGACAAATTTGCGATTTCAGTTGAACGAGAGCTTTTGAAAAAGGTGGATCAGTTGATCAAAGAGGGTGTTTTTCCAAATCGATCCAAGGCCGTTCAAATAGCCCTTAAGGAAAAGTTGGAGAGGCATGACCGGGTGAGGTTGGCCGAAGAGTGCGCGAAGTTAGATA
>JANMVK010000004.1:0-6229 GCA_031392725.1 Pseudobdellovibrionaceae bacterium | reverse complement strand
CAAAGGCAGGGCTACGAAGCCCTGGCTATGCAGACGGCGAACCGTTTCTTTTAATATATTTCCCTCAAGTGTGTTCACTTGAAGCAGCTGGCGCCAGAGATCATAGACGTCGGCTTCGATAATCGCGCCTTTTTTCCCCAGGTACTCGCGCTTAAAAGCGGGGCCATTGACATGCTTCAGGCGCATTTTTTCCAGGGAGTCCGCAGGCTCCGGGACGGGCTGGAGACTTTCGGTGCTGTCATACCCATTGCAGAATATCGCGAAGTGCCGGTCGTCCCCAGTGGTAAACCCATGCTCGCCCGTACCGCGCGCCATCACTTGGCCGCCGGCTTTTTTGCGCGTGACCATGACGCTGTTCCACACCACGGCGCCATTGCGGACGGTTTCGGTGATCTGCAGCGTGGTCGTGTAACTGGGCGTGAGTTTGAACTCAAGAGTGTGATTGGAAACCACTTTGCCGTTGGACTGAGTGACGAACTCAAGCGCCTGCTCGGAAAATTCAACCGCCCGCCCGGTGTTCAGATTATTCTGTTCGGTGCCCCGCCGGACGAGCATGCACAAGACTGAAATCTTGGCGTGGGCGTTGATCGACAAAACGGCTAGAAGGAGCAGGGGAATTAAGCGCTTCATGGTGCCGGATTTATACAAATAAAGTTTGGCGAAGGACATATGGATTCCGGGTTCATGAAAAAACAATACCCATGTCATCCCAATAGACACCCGGGCTCGCGCCGCCCTACGTAACCTGGCCATTTTATAGGAATTGACCCGGGGGAGGGGGGTCACTAATATGGCCTGGAACCCACAGATGAAGCAGGAAGTGCGATGTCAGTCACCACCCATAGCTCGGACGTAAAGGCCCAATTACTCAAGTTGCGCGTGAAGACCGAAGAGCTGCGGAGGTATCTTTGACATCGACGTTAAAACCAAGCGCCTCGAACAACTAGAGCAGAAGGCGCAGGATCCCGGCGTCTGGCAAAACCATCAGGAAATGCAGAAGATCAATCAGGAAAAGGTTTTCCTTGAGCGCGCCATCGGCGATTACCAAAACCTCACGCAACGGATTGAAGACGGCTTGACCCTGCTGGAAATGGCCGTGGAGGCCGTCGATGAGAATTCCTTTAAAGAAGTGAAAGCCGATTTAGCCGGGATCGAAGCGAAAATCGCCGATCTGGAGCTGAAGAGCCTGCTCAACGGTGAGGTGGACGCCAACTCCGCTTATATCTCGATCAATTCGGGCGCGGGCGGGACCGAGGCGCAGGATTGGGCCTCGATGCTGCTCAGAATGTACACCCGCTGGGCGGAGAAACAGGGTTACAAAATCGAATTCCTAAGTCAGAACGACGGCGAGGAGGCGGGAATTAAATCCGCCACGCTGTTGATTGAAGGGGCGTACGCTTACGGGCACCTCAAAGCCGAATCGGGAGTGCACCGTCTGGTGCGGATTTCACCGTTTGATGCTAATGCCAGGCGCCACACCAGTTTTGCCAGCGTTTATGCGTGGCCTGAGATCGCCGACGATGTGGACATCGTGATTAAAGATGAAGATGTGAAGCTCGACACCTACCGCGCGAGCGGCGCCGGCGGACAGCACGTGAACAAGACCGATTCGGCGGTGAGACTGACTCATATCGCGTCGGGCATTATTGTTCAG
Organism: Pseudobdellovibrionaceae bacterium; assembly: GCA_031392725.1. GTDB lineage: Bacteria > Bdellovibrionota > Bdellovibrionia > Bdellovibrionales > UBA1609 > JALHOQ01. The sequence goes on along the minus strand of JANMVK010000004.1, from coordinate 4,575 downwards.
TGCCAGAGCCAAAGAAGCCAGCACGCCAACCGCGACAAGGCTTACAAAATGTTGAAGGCCGCACTTTATGAAAAAGAAATGGAAAAGCGCCAGAAGGAATTGGATGCCATCGCGGGTGAACGCAAATCCAACGAGTGGGGCTCGCAGATCCGCTCGTATGTGCTGCATCCTTATCAGTTGGCAAAAGATCACCGCACCGATTTTGAGACGGGAAACCCCGCGGCCGTGCTCGATGGCGAGCTGGGCGGATTTATTCACGCCTACTTGCGTGACAAGGCCCTGCAGGGCAAGGCGCCGGCGACATGACGGCGTGGTACTTGGCCATTCGATATTTGGGCAGCATTCGCCGGTTTTTTAATCTGTCGACCAGCTTAAGCATTCTCGGCATGACCATCGGCGTTTCGTCGCTGGTGGTGAGCATGGCGGTGTTCAGCGGTTACGTTTCCACTCTGGAAAAAACCGTGCAGGACGCCGTCGGCCACTTGCTGGTGCTCAAGCGCGGAGCCGCCGACCAGCAGGAAATGTTCACCGAATTAAAACCGCTGCTCGAAGGCCTGGTGGCGGAAACTCCGTTTGTCTACACCGAAGCCATTCTTGCGCAAAAAGGCCGCATCGGCGGCGTGATGATCGAGGGCATTGAAGAATCCACCGTGCATCGGGTGCTGAATTTAAAAGCGCGCTTGATCGACGGTTCGATTGATCTGAGTGATTCGCCTCCCGGCGCGCCCAAAGCGCTGATCGGCAAAGGCATCGCCACTAAATTTAATTTAAAAATCGGCGACACCTTCCGCGTGGTGGTTCCGCTCCCGGGCGAATTTCAGCAGAGCAGCTTTAAACCTAAGCTCGGAAAATTCACCGTGGCCGGAGTGATTAATTTCGGCCGTTACGATTTTGACTCGCGCTACATCGTGATGTCGCTTGCCACCGTGCAGGACTTCGCCGAGATGGGCAAAAAAATCACCGGCTACCGCTTGAAGCTGGAGGATCCTTACCGGGCGCGCGCCATCGCCATGGAGATCGCCAACAAATTCGGCACGGCTTATTGGGCGCGCGACTGGCAGGAAGTGAACCGCAATTTATTTGAAGCGGCCAAATTGGAAAAAGCCGTATTATTTTTCGTGCTGATGATCTTGGTTGTGGCCGCGGCCTTTAACATCGCCAACACTTTGTTTATCAGCGTGGTGCAGCGTTACCGGGATATCAGCGTGCTGAAAACATTGGGCGCTCCCGACCGCATGATCCGCCATATTTTCACCGCTCAGGGATTGATCGTGGGCGGTATCGGCGCCATTTCTGGAATCATCGTGGGGTTAATTTTGTGCCGCGTGTTTGAGTGGGCCCAAGTGGCGTATCAAATCATTCCGGCGGAAGTTTATAAGCTTGATCATATCGATTTGGATGTACGCTTGCTGGATTTAGTGGCTATTATCGGGGCGTCGTTGGCTGTATGTTTTCTCGCCACACTGGTGCCGTCACGGCGGGGCGCCAAAATTTCGCCGGTCGAAGGTTTGAGGTATGAATAGATGATCCGCGCTTCACGTATTGAAAAAGCTTACGGCAAACTGGAAATCCTCAAAGGTTTGGATTTTGAAGTGGTGAAGGGCGAGGCGGTTTGCATTTTGGGCGCTTCAGGTGCCGGCAAAAGCACATTTCTGCACATTTTAGGAACCTTGGACCGCCCGACGCGCGGGACCGTATCTTTTATGGGCGAGGATCTATTTAACAAAAGCGACTCCGACCTGTCGGCCTTCCGCGCTCAGAAATTGGGCTTTGTGTTTCAGTTCCATCACTTGCTCAGCGAATTCAGCGCGGTGGAAAACGTCATGTTGCCCGGGCGCATCGTGGGGATGAATCCTCAGGCGTGCCGCGAACGGGCCACGGAATTGCTGGATTATCTGGGAATGATCCACCGCCTGACTCACTATCCATCGGAACTTTCCGGCGGCGAGCAGCAGCGGGTGGCCATCGCGCGCGCGCTTTTCCACAAACCGGCATTGCTGCTGGCCGATGAGCCCACCGGAAATCTCGACAGCGAAAATTCGCTGAAAATTCAGGATTTATTTTTCCAACTCAAGCAGGAGATGGGCCTAACTCTTGTGGTGGTCACCCATGACACCCGCTTTAGCACGCGCTTTCCGCGCTCGGTGAAAATGGCCGATGGCCACTGGGTTTTCTAAACCGGACATCGGGCGATCCCGTCGTCGGGATCACCGCTGATAAAAATTCTTTAATGTCTGGTCGCCCTTTGACTTTTTTACGAGTTTTGGGCTAGGGTCAACTTTCGAACTTTAAGTGTTTAAAACGACTTAGGAAATTCTTAATTGAAGCAACTGGCATTCACATCCCTTTTGGTCTCCGTCCTCCTATGCGGTGCGATGGCTTTGGCGCAACAAGAGGGTCCCGGAATTGAACCTAAGGCGGAAATTCCCCCGCCGCCCACGCGTCCCGCGAAAGCCACCGTTGAAAAGCAAAATCCGCCCACAACCACTCCGCCAAAGCAATTGGCTCCGGTTACCAAACCCGTAACTAAACCGCCCTTCGAGCGGCCGGGTACAAATCCTGCCAAGCTGCCTAAAGCCCCCGCGGTTAAATCCGCCGGACCTTCGGAAACTCCAGAAAGCGCCCGCGCGTTCCGCGGTTCCATCGGTAAGATCGTGATCAAAGGCAACCGCAAGATTGAAGCCGAAGCGATTAAAGCAAAATTGATCAGCAAAGAAGGCTCGGCCTACAGCGAAGAGCAGGTCCGCAAGGATATTCAAGAACTGTTCGCCATGGGCTACTTCTACAATGTGGAAGTGGACCGCAGCGAAACCGGCGAGTTGATCGTGACTTACACCGTGACTGAAAAACCGTCGGTCACCGAGATTGAATATGAAGGCAACGATGAACTCGAGGACGACGAACTGAAGGAAGCTTCAGGTTTGAAGCCCTACGAGATTCTCGACATGGGCAAAATCCGCGAGGCCTCGGAGAAACTGGAAAAGTTATACGAGGACAAAGGCTTTTTCCTGGCGCGGGTGAATTTTAAAATTATCCCTACCGGTGAGGGCGACAACGTCAAATTGCGCTTTGATATTAAGGAAAACGACAAAGTCCGCGTGAAGCGTGTGAGTTTTATCGGCAATAAAAAAATGGGCAGCGGAAAATTGAAAACGTCCATGCTCACCCAAGAAGGCGGCTACTTCAGCTTCGTGTCGGGTTCCGGCGCGTACAAGCAAGAGGCCTTTGACCGCGACGTGCAGGTTCTCAACGTTTTGTATTTTAACGAAGGCTATGTGCAGGTCAAAATCGACCGCCCGCAGGTCTACGTCACGCCCGACAAAAAGGGCATTTACATCACCATCCGGATTGAAGAGGGTGAGCAGTTCAAAGTGGGAACCGTGGATTTCACCGGCGACCTTTTGTTCTCGCGCGCCGAATTGTTCGAGACCACGCAAATCGAAGAGCAGGATTTATTCCGCTATCAAGTTTTGCAGGATGACTTGCGCGCTTTGCAAGCCAAGTACGGCGACTTGGGTTATGCCTACGCCAATCCCATTCCGCGCACGCGCATCCGCGAATCCGACCGCGAAGTGGATATTACTTTTGAAATCGACAAAGGCCATAAAGTTTACCTGGGCCGCATCAGCACCGTGGGCAACAGTAAGACGCGCGATAAGGTCGTACGGCGCGAACTGCGCATTCAAGAGGGCGAGCTGTACAACGAAACCCGCCGCCGCGAATCACTCGAGAATGTGAAACGTCTCGGTTACTTTGAAGAAGTGAATTTCAACACCAAGGCGCCCAAGGGCCGCCCGGATATCATGGACATTGATATCGTGGTGAAAGAGCGCAACACGGGCACGATTCAAGTCGGCGCCGGTTACTCCAATTACAGCAAGTTTGTGTTTAACGGCCAGGTCAATCAGATCAACTTTCTCGGCAAAGGCCAAAAACTCGGTGTGAGTATTGATTTGTCCAAGCGCCAGTCGTTGTTCAAAGCCAGCTTCACTGAGCCCTACTTTATGGACACCGAATGGTCGCTCGGCGGCGATATTTACCGCAGCAACCGGCAGGTGCCTGAGGCCTTTTATGAAGAGGTCAAAACCGGGGGCGACTTGCGTCTCGGTCATCCGCTCGCGCCTTACTTGGACGGATTTATCCGCTACAAGCTCGACGAGACTGAATTGAAATTGGACGAAACCAAAGGTGATAAAGAGTTGTTCCCGGTGGAGACCGCGAACGGCACTACGAGCTCCGTGACCTTCACCCTTGAGTACGATCGCCGGGATGACCGCTTTGCCCCGAGCAAAGGCATTTTCAGCAGTATGGCGATCGAGTACGCGGGCGTGGGCGGCAATAAGAACTACACAAAGGGCTTTGGCACCTTCCGTTACTATAAGAAGCTGTTCATGGAAGTGGTGTGGCGCAACAATTTGACCTACGGCTTTATTTCTTCCAACGATGCGAGCAAGCCGCCTCCGTTCAACGAATTGTTCTTGCTCGGTGGCGCCAACAGCCTGCGCGGCTTTGATTGGTTCTCCGTCGGACGGAGAAAACGGTCCAAAAAGGCGTATAATGAAGCCACCTCCGGAC
>JANMVK010000861.1:0-4223 GCA_031392725.1 Pseudobdellovibrionaceae bacterium | reverse complement strand
CTGCAAAAGCGCGCGCACATCTCTAAGAAGTTGCCCCATATCCACCGGTACATTTTCCATTTGCAGTTGCCCGGCTTCGACTTTTGAAATGTCCAGAATTTCATCGATAATCCGAAGCAACTGCTGGCCATTGCGCTGAACCGTTGCGACGCACTCCAAACGTTCTTTAGTAGTTTGCTCCGGATTGCGCATCAACTCGGTAAATCCAAGAATGGAATTCATCGGCGTGCGGATTTCATGGCTCATATTGGCCAGGAATGAGGTTTTGGATAAATTCGCGGACTGCGCCGCCCGTTCCGCGGCCATTAGTTTCTCGCTGGTCATCTTGCGGTCATGGATATCGGTGCAGGTTCCCAGCCAGGCCACAATGGCACCCGAGAAGGTCAGTTCACAACCCACCTGCAGCCAATGCCAGCGCAGTTTTCTGTCGCTGCCGTAAATCCGGCATTCCATATCAAAGGACCTGCCGTCCTCCATGGACTGCATCCAGATTTTCAAAAATTTGGCCAGATCCTCAGAGTGAACAGCGCCCTGCCAGCCGTTGCCCACACTTTGCTCGAGGGACAGGCCGGTGTAATCCGTCCAGCCTTTATTGAAATAATCGAGGGAGCCATCGGCGCGCGCCCGCCACACCAAATGGGGAATGGCATCGGCCAAATTGCGGTAGCGCTTTAAACTTTCAACCTCGAGTTCCGCCAGGCGCAAATACCGCTCGCGCATTTCACTCTCGCGGATCAAGTCGGCCTGGATCCTCAACTGGCGTGATTTACGGAACAGTTCAATGAAGACACCGACCTTGGAACGGAGAATTTGCGGCTCAAATGGCTTAAAAATATAATCAACCGCACCCGCCTCATAGCCTTGATAAATGTACCGGTCATCCTTATTGATCGCGGTGACAAAAATAATCGGCGTCGATTTGTGTTTAGGGAGGGCCCTGATCGCACGGGCCGTTTCAAACCCGTCCATAATCGGCATTTGCACATCCATCAGAATCAATCCGACATCGTGCTGAGTGATCTGCGCCAGGGCCTCGCGGCCCGAATGCGCTTTCACTAAATTGATATTCGGCATATCGAGCACCGATTCGAGGGCAATTAACCCGTCTTCACGGTCATCGACTATAAGAATGTCCACCCTCTCCGACGACATTTAGGCCAACTGCTGTTCGGCCGTCGACTTGGTCAGCCAATCGTACATAATGGCCAGCAAGTGGTCCTCATCCACAGGCTTAGTCACATAATCCGAAGCACCGGCTTCAATGCACTTCTCGCGGTCGCCCTTCATCGCTTTCGCGGTCAGCGAAATAATCGGCAAACTGCCGAATTCAGCGATGCCGCGGATTTCGCGCGTGGCCTCAAGGCCGTCCATCTCGGGCATCATCGTATCCATCAACACCAAGTCGACATCGGGATTTTCTTTTAACGCCTCAACTCCCTGTCGGCCGTTTTCAGCGTAGATCACCGTCATGCCTTTTAGTTTCAGCACGCTCGACAGAGCGAACACGTTGCGGACGTCGTCGTCCACAATCAAAATCTTGCGGCCGCTGAAGTCGGCGTCCCGGGGCAGGGGCGGAGCGTAAGTTACGGGCTCGGTGCCGCCAATGGCGCTATCAGGCCCGGTGTATTTTTGCGGCAAGATCAGAGTGAAACGGCTGCCTCTGCCGGGCTCGCTCTGCACCTCGATCACACCGCCTAACAAGCGCGCGATCTCGCGGCTGATGGTCAGGCCAAGGCCCGTTCCACCGTATTTCCGGCTGGTGGTTCCATCGGCCTGCTGGAAGGCTTCGAAGATCAGCTTTTGCTTGTCTCCGGGAATTCCAATGCCCGTGTCGCTGACGGAAAACACAATGGTATTTTTCATTGCGCCAACGGTTTCGCGAGCCACTTGGTTGATCTCCAATTTGACCTGGCCTTTTTCGGTGAATTTAAAAGCATTGGACAGCAGATTTTTAAGAATCTGATGCAGCCGGCTTTCATCGGTGAACATGCTCTCAGGCAGCGGCGAGCCGCACTCGATAATAAAATCCAGGGCCTTGTGCTCGGCCACCGGGCGGAAATTCTGCTCGAGGTATTCCTGCACCTCTTTGATTTCGACCGCTTTCGGATTGACCGGCATTTTGCCGGCTTCCACTTTCGACAGATCGAGAATCTCATTGATCAGCGCGAGGAGATCCTGACCGGCGGAGTGCACGGTGCTGGCGAACTTCACCTGCTCGGAGCTTAAGTTCTTGTCCCGATTCTCCGCGAGAGTTTTCGACAAGATCAGCAAGCTATTGAGCGGCGTTCTGAGTTCATGCGACATATTGGCGAGGAACTCGGATTTATATTTGGAAATAAGTGACAGCTGCTCGGCTTTTTCTTCCAAACTTCTGGAGGCCAGCTCCACCTCTTGGTTTTTGACCTCGAGCAGTTTGGCTTTTTCTTCGAGTTCTTTCGCTTGAGCTTCCAGTTCCGCATTGGACCGTTTCAGCTCTTGGAGGAGTTCTTCCGTTCTCATGCTGGAGCTGATCATATTCAGGATCACACCAACAGAATCCATCAGTTGATCGAGGAAGTTCGTGTAGTTCTGGCTGAAGCGTTTGGGGCTGGCCAGCTCAATCACGGCTTTCAACTCTCCTTCGAACAGCACCGGTAGAACGATAATGTTCATGGGGAGCTCCTCGATAATGCTCGATGAGATTTTGATATAATCGTCAGGCGCTTTCGTCAGCAGAATTCGTTTTTTCTCAAACGCGCACTGACCGACCAAACCTTCTTTGAGTTTATAGCGGCTGGATACGTTCCGGCGCTCAGTGAACGCGTAGCTCGCGATCAAATTGAGGCTTGGCTCGGCGCCTTCGGCATCAAACATAAAGAAAGTGCCGTGACGTGCGTCCACCAGAGGCGTCAGCTCCGACATGATCAGCTGGGCCACCGAAACGATACTTCTCTGGCCTTGCATCATGCCGGAGAATTTCGCGAGATTGGTCTTCAGCCAATCCTGCTCTGTGTTCTTGTCGGTGGTATCCTTTAGGTTTCCGATCATTTGATTGATGTTGTCTTTGAGAGCTGCGACCTCTCCTTGCGCTTCCACAGTGATGGAGCGGGTTAAGTCGCCTTTCGTCACCGCGGTCGAAACTTCGGCGATGGCACGAACCTGCGAGGTTAAGTTGCCCGCAAGCTGATTCACGTTGTCGGTTAAATCTTTCCAGGTTCCCGATGCGCCCGGCACTTTCGCCTGACCACCAAGTTTTCCTTCAATGCCGACTTCGCGGGCGACTGAAGTCACCTGATCGGCGAAGGTGCGGAGTGTGTCCGTCATGGAATTGATGGTTTCGGCGAGGGCCGCCACTTCACCTTTGGCTTCGAGTACGAATTTCTGTTCCAAATCTCCGTTCGCAACCGCGGTCACCACTTTGACGATACCGCGGACCTGCGTCGTGAGGTTGGAGGCCATAAAATTCACGTTGTCGGTTAAGTCTTTCCAAGTGCCGGCAACACCAGGAACCCGGGCTTGAGCGCCGAGTTTTCCTTCGATGCCCACTTCACGTGCGACCGTCGACACCTGATCGGCAAATGTACGGAGTGTGTCAGTCATCGAGTTGATGGTTTCGGCAAGTGCCGCCACTTCACCCTTGGCTTCAAGTACGAACTTCTGATTTAAATCGCCATTCGCAACCGCGGTCACCACTTTGACGATACCACGCACTTGAGTGGTCAGGTTAGAGGCCATAAAGTTCACGTTGTCGGTGAGATCTTTCCACACGCCCGAAACCCCTCGCACCTCAGCTAGTCCGCCGAGCTTACCTTCGGTACCCACTTCTTTCGCAACCCGAGTCACCTCAGCAGCGAATGAGTTCAGCTGATCCACCATTACGTTAATGGTATTTTTGAGCTCAAAGATTTCGCCTTTCGCTTCGACCGTGATCTTCTGCGATAAGTCGCCCGCTGCGACCGAGGTTGTCAACTTGGCGATGTTCCGAACCTGAGCGGTGAGGTTGCCGGCGAGACCATTCACATTATCTGTTAAATCTTTCCAAGTACCAGACACACCTTTCACATCGGCCTGACCGCCGAGTTTGCCTTCGGTGCCCACTTCTTTCGCGACCCGCGTAACTTCCGCTGCGAAGGTATTGATAAAGGTAGAGAAATCGTTCGGTAGTCGCCAGCAGTTTTCCACCATGCACAAAGCACACGTGCGTAAAGTGTGCATCATCGCTGATCGTTTCGACGCGATCGCCG
>JANMVK010000859.1:0-6336 GCA_031392725.1 Pseudobdellovibrionaceae bacterium | reverse complement strand
CAGCGTCGCCGCGCCCGTCACGTCGACCAATGTGGCGACCAAAGGAGCCGAAGCGCTGGCCGGGTCAAACCCTACTTTTCTTAAAATAAACGGCAACATGGCTCCGCTTAAAGTTCCCCACACCACCACTCCAACCAAGCTGACGGCCACAGTGGCCCCCAACAATAGGTAATGCTCTCCATAAGTAGGCAACCATTGCTGCCATAAAACCACGCGCAAGAATCCGATCAAACCAAGCAAAGTTCCAAGCACCAAACCCGCGCACAGTTCGCGCCACATAACGCGCCACCAGTCGCGCAAACGCACTTCGCGCACCGCCAGTGAACGGATGATTAAAGTTGAAGCCTGCGAGCCGGAATTTCCGCCCGAGCTGATGATCAGCGGAATAAATAAGGCGAGCACCACTGCTTTCGCAATTTCGCCTTCGAAGTGCGCCATGGCCGTGGCGGTGAACATCTCGCCCAAAAATAAAACCGAGAGCCAGCCCGCGCGCTTTTTCATCATGGCGCCGAAACTGGTGTTGAAGTAGGGCGCGTCCAAGGCTTCCATACCACCTAATTTTTGAATATCTTCGGTGGCTTCTTTTTGCACGACATCGACAATGTCATCGTAAGTGACTAAACCCTTCATGCGGCCCTGATCATCGACCACCGGAATGGCCATCAAGCCGTGATTGGAAAACAGCGAGGACACTTGCTCCCGGTCCATCTCTTCCGGCACCGTGACCAAATCGGTCTCCATCATCTCGCGCACGCGTTTATCGGGCGAGGCCAGCAGCAGTTCCCGGAACGACACCACGCCCAGCAGTTTTTGATCGTAGTCGAGCACATAGGTGTAATAGATGATTTCAATCGGCGTGCGGGCCTGCGCGCGCAAGTAACGGATCGCCTCTTCCACCGACATATCGGGCCTAAGGCGGATATAGCGCGGATTCATCAAACCGCCCGCTTCATCTTCGGCGTAGGCTAGCAGGCCTAAAACCTCGCGGCGGGACACTTCATCGAGAAGATTGAGGACGTCCTGGCGCTGGTCCACGGGCAAGCGCTGGATAAAGTCAGCCGCATCATCCATGGGAAGAAGACGGATCCACGAACGTTTTTCCTGAGCCGCCAGTTCATCCACCAGCTCCATCTGTCCCAGAGGTCCAAAGCTCAGGAATAGCTCCTCCGCGTCAACCCGGGGGAGACGGAAGAATTTTTCTTTCCTGTTGGCCAGATCAAGTTCAGACCAATGCTCCTTGAGCGTATTGACGTCGGTCCAATCAAGCTGCGTCGCTTCGTTTTCTGTCATCTGGATTTAGGACTACCGCCGGTGCAATTTAAGTTCAAGTCAGAAGGACTTACTGCTACAATTTTCAGGTTCACAAATTGCAACCCTTGGAGGGGCCTTTGAAATCGATTTTTAGAATTGTGTTAGTTGCCGGAGTGGCCACGGTTTTGGCGATTGCGTGCAAATCAACCGGACCCTCGACCACCAAGGAAGTTACAATTTCCAAGCCCGGCACCGGTGAGAACTCGGATTTGACCTGGACGGACGCTAAAGCGCGCTCATTGAGGGTTAAAAATGTGGCCTACACATTGACCGTAAAATTGAACGACACCGATGAAAAATTCAAAGGCCAGAGTCAAATCGCCTTCGACATGACCGACACCGGCTCGGCGCCTCTGCGAATTGACCATTACGAAGGCGAAGTGACCAGCGTCACGGTCAACGGAACCAGCGTGCCCACTACGGTTAAAAAGAAATATTGGCTGGAGATCCCGGCCTCCACGTTAAAAAAAGGCGCCAATACCGTGGCCATCAACTATGTGCAGGAGTATTCGCATCAAGGTCAGGGCTTGCACCGCTTTTTGGATCCGCAAACCAAGGAAGTGTTTCTTTACTCGCAATTTGAAACCTTCGACGCCAACCGCTTTATGCCGTGCTTTGACCAACCGGATTTGAAAGCCACTTTGGCTTTGACGGTTGAGGCTCCCGGTAAATGGGAAGTGATCACCACCACGCCCGAATCGTCCGTGACCAAACAAGGCGGCCGCCGCATTTGGAAGTTTGAAAAAACTCAAAGTCTCTCGACCTATCTGTTTTCACTCCACGCCGGCCCCTACAAAATCTGGCGCGACCGCTTTGAGGATATTCCCCTGCGCATTTTCGCCCGCCCCAGCATGGCCAAATATGTGCGGGCCCAGGAGTGGTTCACCATCACCAAACAGGGTTTGCGTTACTTCAATAATTTTTTCGCCTTCCCCTACCCGTTTAAAAAATATGACCAGCTGTTTGTTCCGGAATTCAACGCCGGCGCCATGGAAAATGTCGGCGCGGTGACCTTCTCGGAAAATTTCCTGAAGCGTTCGGAAGTCACGCGCGAACAACGCCGCTCAGCGGCCGGAGTGCTGCTGCATGAGATGGCGCACATGTGGTTCGGCGATATCGTAACCATGAAATGGTGGAATGATTTGTGGCTCAACGAATGTTTCGCCACCATCATGGCCACGATCAGCATGCATGAGGCCACCGAATTTAAGGAAGCCTGGCAGGATTTCTTTGCCGACGATAAATCATGGGCTTATTGGGAAGACAGCTTGCTGACCACGCATCCGATTGAATCGCAGGTCGCCACCGTCAAGGAAGCCTTCGCCACGTTTGATGGCATCACCTACGGCAAAGGCGCATCCGTGATTAAACAGTTGCGCGCGTACATGACTCCCGAGGCCTTTAAGGCCGGCGTGCAGGACTATTTTAAAACTCACGCTTATAAAAACGCCGAGCTAAAAGATTTTATCGCGGCTCTCCAAGGTCACACCCAGCGCGACCTCACCCTGTGGGCCGACCGCTGGCTGCGCCAGAGCGGCACCGACAAGATCGCCGCCAAGTGGACTTGCACCGGCGACACTTTGCCGGAAATTGAGTTGATCACCACGCCGGTGAATGACAGCAAATTCCGCCCGCAAACCATTCAACTCGCCATGTTCAAAGAAAAAGGCGGCCAGTTTAAAGACACCCGCTCGGTGCGCGTCGAACTGACCACCACCAAACAAGTGGTGACCGGTCCGTGGCCGTGCCCAGATTTCGTATATCCCAACTATCAAGATGACGGCTATCTGGCGGCTTCGCTCGACACCCGCACCTTGAGTTTTGTGAAAGCCAACTTGAGCCGCATTCCCGACGTGTTTATCCGTACGATGCTGTGGCATGACTTGTGGCAGATGGTCCGCAACACCGAAATGCCGCTCCACGATTACGTGAAAATCATGGATCAGCATTTCGGCCCGGAAAAGGACACGATCTTGCTGACCAAAATCGTAAGTCATATTTCCGGCCGCGGCACCATTCTCCACTATTGGCCCACCGGCGAATCCGCCATGACCGAACAGAATAAATTCATCGGCAATATGGAACGCAATTTTATGAGCCGTTTCCGTAGCGCTAAAGCCGGATCCGACGCGCAAAAATTCTGGTTTGACCAATTCACCGGCGTCGCCAAAAGCGAATCCGCCCTGGCTCAGTTGGCCAAATGGGCCGAGGAAACCAAGGTGGGTCCCGGTTTCCCGCTCGACGTCGACCGTCAGTGGGGCCTGGTCAATCAGCTGTCGCGCTATCAGCATAAAGATGCGGCCCGTTTGCTGGTCATGATGAAAATTAAAGATTCATCGGATCGTGGCGTGCGCAGTGCTCTGGCCGTGGAGGCCGTGCAGCCGGACATGACGGTGAAGCAAAAGTGGATGGGCGTGCTGTCACAGCCGAAGCCCACCCTGCCCTTCGCTTCAGCCCGTGTGGTCTTACGTTCACTGTTCCCGGTGGAGCAAGCGCCTTTGGCTAAACGCTTTGAGAATGATTTTTATTCGTACTTGAAGGCCAATGGCGCCAGCGAAGACGAAATCTACGTGGAAACTTTCGCGGAGCGCACGGTTCCTTTGGATTGCGACCAAGTTTCGTCGACGCGGTTAAAGTCATTCTTGAATGAGACCTCGAAGTTTTCGCCGTCTGTTGTAAAAACTTTGAAAATAAATTTAGAGGAAGATGAACGTTGCCAGCGCGTTCGCGCTATGGCGGCAATCTAAAATTGTGCTGCGGGCGTTACCGCGGCTTAATCCAGGATCCGGGATACGGTTAACCGTATCCTGGATACAGGATAATTAGTTGCTGCAGTCCCTGAGAAGTCCTTGAGTGCAGCGGGCGCGGAAGCGCTCGCTGATGCGGCTCCAGATATTCACCGTTTGCGGTTGAATTTGAAAGGTCGAGGCTCCGCCCGCAAGTTTGCGTGTGGGATCGTTCTTTCCACCTGGCAGAAACTGCCTGAGATCAACCATTCCCGCTTTATATCCATCGCCGCCTTGGGCGCCGTAGCCGCTAAAACCACCGCCCGCGGCACCGTTTTGCATTTGCATACCGGCGTTCATGGCCGAGTATCCGCCACCGCCCTGCATTCCGTGCATAATATCCGTCGCCACCTTTTGCGCTAATCCACCGGCAGCCGCACCACCGCCCGCCGCGGGAGCTCCACTGCCACCGCCGGGCATTTGCCCGCCGCCGTTTGCGACCACGGCATTGGTGGCCGGAGTGCCGAATTTCTGTTCGCCACCGTTGCCGGTGTAACCCGCGGTCTGAATGCCTTCGCCGCCAGCGGTGTTAAAATTTTCGCCGCCGGCCGCGGTGGCCGCGACTTCTTTAAATTCACTTTCAGGTTGTTTTTTATTCCACGAATCACTCTCGGGAACTTTAGCCGGGCAGCCCGCTAAGTTGGGATTGCTTTCGCACGTGGCGTTGGCCGCGGTATCGGTTGCGGCCGGTGGAGGTGTGGCGGGAGGCGGTGCCATGGCGGCTTGAAGCGCCTTCATGACTGCATCCATGGGAGAACCGCCGGCGGTTGATTGCGGTTTTTGTGTGGGAGCGCCGCCTGGACTGGGTCCACCACCGGGAGGACCGCCGGGCGGTCCGCCGGGAGGCGCCGCACTTGCGACTCCGGGATCCGCGGCTTGCGCGCGTAAGGCCGCTTGATCGGCTTCACCTAAAATAGCATTGGCATTTCGCTCACCAGCGGCACAGTCGGCCGCTGCGGGTGTACCTTTCGCGCATTTTGCTTCACACGCCTTAGCCAAAGCCGTGCACATTCCGGCCATGCGGTCACGGCGGGTTCTAACGGCCGTTTCTAAAGCTCGAGTTCGTGCAATGGCATCGCGGGGGCCGCCGGGAGTCGTGGGAGCTGTAGGTAGAGCTTCGCCCGCGGGTGGAATGTCCGGGTTCCACCGGTCCACCGTGGCAGCGGTAGGACGATCGGCGCCGGCACCGGTCAACGCAGATTTACATTCTGTATTGTTGGGATCGGCTCCCGCGGTACCACAGCATTTGGTCATATCATTTTTGCGCTCGTCGCAAGTGCGGCCAAGAGCATCACCATTAATGGCGGTCCATGTGTTAGTGATGGATTCGCAATAACCAGGACGGCGCGTGGAACCGGAGGTTCCGCAGCCCGCTTCCCTTCGCGCATCCGCGGCGCTATAGGCGAAAGCCTGAGGAAGGGCCATGATCAGCGAGAGAAACACCAATGAAATTAGAAAGACGGCGGGGTTTTTCATATACATAAATAATAACCTCCGCTTGCTCGTTTCGAAAGGGATCAGAATCGAACGTCTCATGATGAGACGCTAATTCTAGAGCCGATAAGCCTGCGCTTTATTATCGGTTTGAGAGCGAATATAGGTGAACCCTGCCTCGGCCACTACGCTATCCGGGCACCCGCGCCCCCTCGCCTCCATCCCTCTCGCGCCAGCCAAGATCTAGGGGCGGAAAGATAAATCGGCAACTCTGGCGAGCACGGCCTGGTAGTAAGCAAAGGCCCCGCCTTCCTTCCGAATAACTGGCTCCACGAAGCGAAATAGGCCGCCGACGAAAACTGATCAATGTGTTTTAATATTTTTGAGTGCTTAGAATAATTCTGTAAAACATAGGCAAGTGCGTTCTTCATTTTGGTTGGGTTATCCAGCACATTTACATGATAGCGGCCGGAGAAAACCGGACCACATCCTCCAATAATTTTTCTCAAATCTTTACCAAAACGACAACCGAAACTGCGCATGCCCTTGCCAAGACTTTCGTTGTTGCTAGCCTCCACAATCAAATGGACGTGATCGTACTGAATCGAATAGTGAACAATCTTAAATCCAAATTTACTCGCACCCTCCGCGCTTTTTTTGAATGCCGACAACACCTCACCGCAGCGCAGGTTCACGAGATTTTTTCTGATTTTAAGAGTGATATGCACTGGTGTTGAATATTTGACTCGTACCCGTTTTGAGTGGCTGACCAAGCCGGACTTATTCGGCCGGCCAGCTCCCCGCC
>JANMVK010000855.1:0-2391 GCA_031392725.1 Pseudobdellovibrionaceae bacterium | reverse complement strand
AGCCGGTGACTACTCCGAGGTCAGCCGCAATTCCCTGGGCCAATCCCCGCACAAACAATTGCTGGAAGGCGCGGAAATCGAAAAAAAAGACGGTTCCGTCGGGGTCCATTTGGGCAACCCACTCGTGCGCAATAAGACCGGCGCCAGTGATTTCGCCTGCCGGGTGCGTGGGCGCGAAGGCTTATATGACCGGGTGGAAATGACCTTCACAGGTACGGGAATTTCCGAAGGCGGGGAGCTGGCGAAAATGGTGATCGATTCACCTTGTGAGTCAGCCAAAGAAGTGTCCGCCTTGTCCACTATTTGGATTCCAATGAAAGAGATTTTTGATCTGAAAGCGGAAGACGGAGACTTTGATTACGACACCGTTAAGATCCGCCTTCAAGACATCCCCGGACAGTGGCCCGAAAACTGGGTGCTGACTTCGGTGCGAATGTTCAAACAGGAAGAGCCAAACACCGCGTGGAGCGTGGACTCGACAACCATGCGCGCAACCGGCCGCGATCTGCTCTCATTCGACTGGAATTAGGAAATTTTTAGATTTTTTGAGAAGCACTGGCACCTATGAACTAGGTGCCAGGCAAATTTCAGAAATTACGAAACAACGCGAACGTTGCTAGCTTGCGGGCCTTTTTTGCCCTGAACAACTTCAAATTCAACTTTGGTACCGTCTTGCAGATCGGCTCCACCGGTGTCATTGGCATGAACGAATACGTCTTTGCCGCCGCCATCGGGAGTGATGAATCCAAAACCTTTACCTTGATTGAAAAACTTAACGGTACCTTTTTGCATATTACTCTCTCTTATTATTATTGAACCGGCACCGTGCCGGCACAAAAACGAGTAGAACGCCTCTTGGCCCAAAAGTAAAGCTTGTAAAGGTCCGAAGATGGGCCAATTCAGCAGGTTTGCCGCTCCAGCAGGCCCTAAATTGCTTCCCTGGAAAATTCTGACTTATTGCAGAACTTTAATGACCCGCTCACCCTGCCACACCACTTGGCGTTGGTCAGAGGGCGTGGTCTCAGTGATCAAGAAAACAATTTTATACAGGCCCGGTTTTGCATAGATGTGCTCGAATCCGCCGGCGCAGGTGGCGCCGCGTTTCAGCAGACCCGGAAAGTTTTCGCCGTCACCCCACTGAATGGAAAAACCGCAGTTGGTGAATTTTTCGTAGGTATTGGTCTTAAGGCCAATCACATTGGCGGGACCGGTGATTTGAACGGTGAGGGGAGCTTTCCCTAAACCCGTGGAGACTTCCACTTTCTTAAAATCCGGTGAAACCACGGCTTCGGCCGGTTTTATGGGAAGATTGTCGACCGCCAATGCGAACGGCGCGAAAAACGTCAATGCGGCCAATAACCTCTTCAAAAATTCTCCGCGAGTTCAACGAAGGTGCGGACCATAACGCCCGAGGCGCCTTTTTTCGGATTGTAAGGAAAGCGGTTGGCCACATTCCACGCCGTACCGGCGATATCGAAGTGAGCCCACGGAATTCCTTTTTCAACAAATTCCTCTAAAAATGCGGCGGCGGTTGAGCTGCCGGCATTGCGGCCGCCTGAGATATTGCACAAATCGGCGTGCGTGCCCTTCATGTCTTCCCCGTGGAAGTCGACCAAAGGCATGCGCCATACCAGTTCGCCGGTTTGCTCGGAGGCTTTTTGAATTTTACCCATCAGCGCGGAATCGCGCGTGAACACGCCGGTGTGAATATTGCCCAGAGCCACAAGAATTGCGCCGGTGAGAGTCGCGGCGTCGACCATCATCCCGGGTTTTTGTTCGCTGCCGTATGCTAAAGCATCGCCCAAAATCAAGCGGCCTTCGGCGTCCGTATTGAACACTTCCACGCTCTTGCCGTTGCGCGCGTAATAAATGTCGCCCGGTTTGAACGCATCGGGGCCGGGCATATTATCAGTCGAGGGTACCAGGCCAATGGCGTTCACTTTTAATTTTAATTTGGCGATGGCGAGCATGGCGCCAATTACAGCGGCGCCTCCGCACATGTCGTATTTCATTTCTTCCATCGACTGCGAGGGCTTAATACTGATGCCGCCGGTGTCGAAGGTGAGTCCCTTGCCGACAAAACAAATGGGCTTTTTGCCTTTGCCGCCGCCGTTGTATTCCATCACGATAAAGCGCGGCTCTTCAGTGCTGCCACGATTGACCGCCAGCACTCCTCCCATATTTTCTTTTTTGAGGCGGGCTTTGTCCCACACGGTCACTTTTAATTTAGTTCCCTTAGCGGCCTTCACGGTGTCGTTGGCCAAAATTGTGGGAGTCATAAAGTTGCCGGGTTCATCACCCAAATAGCGCGCGAAGTTCCGGCAAACCGAATTTCGGAAAACTTCCCGCGGAAATTCAAAAATGGGCTGGACTAGCCGAAAGTGAAGGCCA
>JANMVK010000852.1:0-1031 GCA_031392725.1 Pseudobdellovibrionaceae bacterium | reverse complement strand
GGAAGGGCGCAAATTTCTCGAAAAGCAGGCCTTTGAATATGCCGGCGTGCAGGCCAATCTTGTGAGCTGTCAAAATGTGCAGGGCAAAGACGGCCTGACGCTAATCCACAGTGAGCCACGGGCTGAGATCTTCTCGAGCGCGATAAACCCCTTGGCTATGAGAGTGGTTCCACTGGGCGATCGTCCCTATAGCTGCGATTATGGTTTCACAAGCACTGAAGATATGACGGCTAAATTTTCGCCGGCCATCGGCCTGACTTTGCACAATCTGAATGAGGCCAAATAAGCACCACACCTTGGACTAGGTGGGTTTGCAAACCATCGAATATATAACCTAAAATAAGGGCAGAGCCGCAATTTAGGGGTGAACACCATGATGCGCAACTTTGTTTATGCTGTTTTGCTATTAGTGCTGACGCCAAGCCTCTACGCGGCTGAAGTGGTGAAGGTTAAGGGCAAGGGAGTTTTGGTTGAACTCCGCGGCGATCCCGCGGTGGCCGGCGACTTCTTCTACCTGATCTCACCCGACGGCAAGCGCCGCGGAATAGTTAAAATCTCAAAAGTTAAAGGCGACAAAGCCATCGGTAAATTGACCAAGGGCAAAGGCGCTCCCGGTTACACTCTCGAATTCAAACAACAAAAAACCGCTAAAGGCAGCGGCGGTTCTTCCGGTGGCGCAGCAATGGCTTCGCCCAGCATGGATGACGGTTCCGTCACCTCCACCCGCTCTTACTGGGGCGCTCTCTTTGGTTTTTCCATGGATTCCATGTCGGTGCACGTGACCGGCGCGCCTCCGCTCAATGAAGACAAAGGTGTGGTTGCCATGACCGGCACGGGCTTTAGCGCGAAAGGTTTATTCGATTACGAATTGTTCAGCCAGCTTTGGTTCCGTGGCACCACGGGTGTGGAAATGTTCAACGCCGCCGGTGAAGCCAAGTGCGGACCTTCTAACACCGACGCTTGTACCGCTAAGCTTATGTACCTGACCTTTGATTTTATCGGCCGTTACGTTTTTGGCAAAGGCAGCTTCC
>JANMVK010000847.1:0-4866 GCA_031392725.1 Pseudobdellovibrionaceae bacterium | reverse complement strand
CTGTGCTCGGCGGCGCGGGCGCCCTAGCCACCGGCGATGTGGATATGCGCACGGTCAGCCTTTATGCCCTTCGCAACAGTGAGCGTTTGCGATTAGGAATGGAAGCCGCGTTTCAGAGCGGTGAAACCGGCGTGCTTGTGGGCGGAGACAATGTCGCCTTGGGCGGACTGGGAATCGCGGGCGAACTGGAGTACCGCGGGACCGATAGCAAATGGAAATGGAGCCTAAAGGCGGGAACGGCGACCGGAGATGACCCGTCGACCAACGCTAAGTTTGAAGGATTTATTTTCGACCGCAACTACGATGTGGCGATGATGATGTTCAACCATTCATTGGGCAATGCCGATTTCCTGGGAACCACGCTGCAAACGGGCGCGGTGCGGGATGCCGACGGCAATATCAATCGCGCCGATGTCGAAGCGATCAGCAACGTGATGTACGTCGCGCCCAGCGCGCGCTACCACTTTAGCGACCGTTGGAGCTGGGATAACACCCTGATTACCGGTTGGCTCGCGGAAAATCCCCTATCCACTTCTACGCCCGCGCGCAATCCGGGCAAAGAGATCGGTTACGAATTTGATTCCTCGTTGAATTTCACGCCACGTAAAGGAGTTATGTGGATTAATCAGGCCGGCTTCCTGTTTCCTGGAAGTGCATGGGAAGGCGACGGCCAATTCGGATCTAAATTTGGATTTGGTTTAGCGACAAAAGCCGCCATCAGCTTCTAGTCGCACATCTTGATCAGCATCTTGTAAGCAACTTGCGATGGTGGTGGCAGGGCCCAGGGGGTCGTAAGACTCTCTGGGTTTTTTTATGTCATTGCATCCAGGATCCCGGATACGGTTAACGGTATCCAGGATACCGACCAGAATTCAGCAATCTGGTGTTAGCAAATTACACATCATTAACTCATTGAAATTTAATGGAAATTTGTGGTCCCACCGGACTAGCTGATATTAGGTTCGACAATTTGGCGACGGCCAATCAAAGCCGCGAAACAGAAAAAACTTTCAGGGAAACACGGGCTTAAGGCCGAACACTCCAACTGGATCAATTCTTGGATTATTGCGAGTTAGGGGATTGCCCCGCTTTAAGGAGAACAGTATGGCCAAGACGATCAACACCAACTACGCAACGCTGACATTATTGTTAGGCGCTTTGATTTTCACTTTATCGTCCATCCCGGGCGTCCATTCAGAAGTGGAAATTGGGACCGTTACAATGTCTTCGACTTCAGATTGCCACACCTTGGGCACCACACTGTACGGCTCTGAAAATGCGGAATGTAATGTTGAGGCGACGGCCGCCACAGGCAGTCAGACTTTTCAAGGCCGCGTCCGCGCCAAGAAAGTGATTACACCTGAAACTCAGCAATTGGGCCAAGCAGTTCCGACACCGGCCAGGACGGTTGTGGAACTGGAAACTGAAGCTCAAGCGCCGTGCATCACTTGCACCACCGGTGTTCGCACCGGCCGCAAAGTTAAGATCACCGTTGAGGTTTCAGAAGTTCCCAATTTAAAAGCTATCGCCGAGCGCATCGTTCAGGAGTCCGCACGCACTTTAGCCGCCGAAATCCAAGCTGACGCCGCCCGTTTGGCCCGCGTTGAAAAATGTGAAGAAGACGAGCAAGGCCAAAAAATTGAAGGCATGAATCAAGTTATGGAGTGCCGGGTTAACAAACTCAAAGGCATGGACCAACGCAAAGCCGAAGCTTATTTCGACAGACACATCCGAAAACAACTGCAGGACATGATTGCCGGCACCGAGGGTCAAGATGCCGCGATCCGCGCCGGCAACCGCGCGGCCGCTTCAGAATTGGTCGCGAGTTTAAAAGAAAATATGGGCAACAGTGTTTATTTGAAAGCCTCCATCACGGAAATTCAGCGCTTTGGCCAGGCTCACGTAAACGCAGACGCCATTATCGCCAAACAAGCTTTGTTGGCGACGCTTCCCGCCGGCAGCCGCGAACGTCTCACATTGCAGAACGAAATCACCGTGCTCGCCCGGCAGTTTAACGGCGACCGCGCTTATTTCGCGTCACGTGGCGTGCAAATCAGCTCGCAACTCGCGGGACAGATTGAATCCGGGCAAATCAGCTCCTTGACCGCGGACATCGACGCTTACCAAAGAAGTTTGGACGCCGTTGCTAACAACCACCGCCAGCTTTTGAACAACGGCACCAATCGGATCACACCCGGTCCGGTTGTACCCGGAGTGCTTTCTTATGGGACTGATCCCCGCAGCCGTTTAGGCGCGCCCGCAACTTCGTATACACAAATGCCCGGTGCTCCAGGGGCTGCCGCCCGCCCTGGCCTTCCGGGTCAGGTTCAGCAACCGCGCCTCGGCGCTCCAGCTCAAGGCCGTTTCCCGGTCGGTGGTCAGCGCGTTCTTCAGTAAAAGTTAGAGCAATGGCTCTAGTTGATAAATATTTTACGATTTAATACTGTAGCCCCTTTAGCTCTTAAGGGGGGCAATAATGAAAAACAAAACATATATAAAATTAATTTGGTCGATCGTAATCGGCGCGGCTGTTTCCGGTTCTTTAGCGTCGGCGGAAATCCGCAACGCTAAATCTTATTCGTGCAACGCCTACAATCCGCTCACGGGATTTGCCACGGTGACGTTCGATGCGAAAACGCGCAGAAAATCCGGCGGCGCTGAAATTCGTTACGGCTGGCTCACCACGCCCGCTCGTGGCGGCGCTTTGTCCTACGACACGGCCTCACCGCTGAATTTTCCTCACGCGGTGATGGAAACTAAAGTGAATGGCAATGTGGTTCCTGTTTACATGGATTTACTGCGGCCAACGGAGCATAAGTCCAAGGAAGTGGTGCTGGCCGGTTTGACCTACGTGCCGGTGAGTGGGTTTTCCAGCCCGTGGATTGCGGCCTATAGCGGAACTCTGGGCCATTTGAGCGCCTTGGCTCCCCTCCCGGCCGGATATGTTGCCACAAGCGTGGTGACTTGCCGGGTTTCGTTCCTTTAAGTTTGCAAAAGTGCGGCTAGCGCCATATTCCTGGCCGCATGAAGTTCAACTTCCGTAAAATTGAACCATTTCCTGGCGTCACGGCCTCATCGTGGCGCGATTGGCGCTGGCAGTTTAAGTCGGCGCTGTCCAGCTATGATCAATTCGCCCAGCATTTCACTTTAATTGACGATGAATCGGTGGCTCTGCGCCAGCCGGGTAAATTTCCCGTGCGCGCGACGCCGTACTATGTGGCGCTGGCGGACCGGCACAATGAACAGGATGTCATCCGGCAGATGATGCTCCCGCGCACCGCGGAGTCGGCTCCAGGCGGCCAGCAAGTGGCGGATCCCCTGGGCGAGCGCGCGCATTCGCCGATGGAACGCGTGATTCATCGTTATCCCGACCGGGTTTTGTTTTTAATCACCGATCAGTGCTCACTTTACTGCCGTTATTGTTTGCGCAAGCACTTCACCGGCCAGGGCGAGGCGTTTGTCGGCTCCGCTGACTATGAAAAGGCCTTGGCCTATTTGCGTTCGAATTATGGAGTGCGCGAAGTGATTTTGTCGGGCGGGGATCCGCTGACTTTAAACGATGCGCGGTTGGAGAGGGTTTTAGCTGATCTTCGCGGCATTGAACATTTGGAAATTATCCGCATCGCGAGCCGGATGCCGGTGGTGTGCCCGATGCGGGTGACCGATGAGCTTGTGCGTTTGCTGAAACAATTTAAGCCGGTTTATTTTATGACGCATTTTAATCATCCGCGCGAATTGAGTTTTGATGCGGCGGAAAGTTTGGAACGGTTGGTGGATCATGGCGTTCCGGTGTTTAACCAAATGGTTTTACTGAACGGCATCAACAATCACGCCGCCACCGTTCAAGCGCTGGCGCGGCGATTGCTGTTTTTGCGGGTGAAGCCTTATTACATGTTCCAGTGTGATCCCTCCGAGGGCAGTGAACACTTCCGCACCACGGTTGAGCAATCCGAATCCATTCAGCGCGAACTTTGGGGCCGCCTGTCAGGCTTAGCCATGGCCAATCTGTCATTGGATATTCCCGGCGGCGGCGGAAAAGTGGGAGTGGTACCCAATTTCGAAGTGGCAAAGGGCGAAGGCGTAAGGGTTTACTCAGGCTTTGATGGAGTGACGGGCGAATACAAAAACCCCACGGGCGTTCCAAAAACGCCACCAGACATAGCCGAATATTTAGCCGAATATTTAGCCGAATGGGAATCCTTAGCGGGCCAACGCTATGGGAATTAAGCAGCGCAAATCAAAGGCCATCGCCGCCATCAAGAAGCGCGGAGCGCTTTTAGTTTATCCCATGAACAACAAAAAAGAACCCATGTCGATTTGGTCCGAACTTTTCCCACGCACAAAAATGCGCTGGGAATGGGACGATGCAGGCGATTCAAAAGTCGCGGACCTGTGGCATCTGCGCGAACAGCTATCACGCTCACGCCAAGTGGTTTATTCAAAATGGTATCAAGGCCGCGCTACATTTTTCGCCAACGATGTATTTGTCAATCTGCTGGCGTTTATGCAGCCACGAGCGGAGCTCGGGCCCGAGAGCCGATGGGCGCTGGAAGTGCTGGAGGCGGATTCACCGCTTTCGACAAAACAATTAAAAGCAGCGATTGAGTTGGAAGGCCGGCTGCTCGAGCCCACCTACAACCGGGCCTTGAAGCCTCTCTGGCAAAGGCTGCTGATTGTTGGGTTTGGTGAGTTTGAAGACTCCAGTTTTCCGTCGCTGGGAATCGCGGCGACCCAAACCATTTTTGAAGATCTTTGGAAGGAATCGCTCGAAATCAGTCAGGGCAAGGCGGATAAATTTCTTCAATCCCGATTGGGAGGCGAGAATCTGTTTTTGAAATTAGCCCGAAAAATTAATAAGACAGCGGC
>JANMVK010000836.1:0-7901 GCA_031392725.1 Pseudobdellovibrionaceae bacterium | reverse complement strand
CTATCCCCAGGGCCGCGAGTATCAGCGCAAGTTTAAGAATATTTTATTATTGCGGACGATGAGCAAGGTGTTTGGCTTGGCGGGAATGCGTGTGGGAATTCTGATCGCGCCGTCTGAGGTGTGCGATCTGATGAACCGCATCCGCAAGCCGTTCAATATCAACTCCCTGGCGCAAGTGGCGGTGACGGTGGCGGTGAGAGACCGCGCGCACATTCAAAAAGTGAAGGAAGTCACTTGGGCCGGTCTCGATTATTATTATTCGCAGCTGGCCGCCATGGGTTTGAAGTATCTTCCGTCGCAGGGCAATTTCGTGTTGTTTGATACCGGCCGCAATGGCGAAGAAGTTTTTCAAGCCGTTCTCCGGCAGGGTGTGATCCTGAGGCCCGTGACCAGTTACGGGTTTCCCCAGCATTTGCGGATGAGTGTGGGATTGCCGGAAGAGAATCAGGCCGCGATCGCGGCGTTGAAGCGAGTTCTGACATAAACATGTGGCTGTTGCTGGCTTTCCTGCCTTTGCTCAATGCCGATCCATCCAATGTGATCTGGCGCGAGCGGATTTTTCGTAAAGGTGAATGCCGCGATTCCCAATATATTGGTGCGGATATGCGCGGACTGGTGGCAGAACGGAGCCACTGGCGGTCGTGTCGTCTTGATGGCGCGGACCTACGGGGCGCGAAACTGGGACGCGCCAGGTTTATCGACTGCTCCTTGCGAGGGGCGGATTTGCGTTTTGCCTTTCTGTCGCACACCAGTTTTGAAGGTTCCGATCTGCGCGGCGCCAACCTGCTTGATTCCGTTATCGCGCAGACCAATTTTCATAAGGCTTTGTTTGATGGCCAGTCGCGCTTGCCATTTTCCGAGTCTGAGGCCTTAAAGCGTGGAATGATCAAACGTGAAAAATCTAATTGAGGAAATCAGGGCTTCAACCGCGCTCTGTTATTATGGCGCGAGTTTATCTTTCATCCACACTCTGACGGCGTTTTTTTGGCGGAACAAGGCTACGCGAGTGCTGGGCAATTCCTTCGAATCCATTTGTTGGCCTTATTTTCCCGACTGCCATCATTTTCACGGCGCTAGCGCGGTTTTGATTAACTCCTTCATCTTACTTTACGGCTTGGCGAGCTTAGTTGTTGCCGCGCAGTTTCTCCGGCGGAAGATAACTTGGGCCTGGGCCGGTTTGCTGTTGTTAACGGCGGTGAAGTTCGCCCTGCTCAGTTTAGATTACCGGATGCACGGCAACTTTCATTATAGTCCACTGCTCATTCAAGCGGGATTCTTACTGGTGCCCGGGCGCGCGCGTTTTTTGCCGGTGCTGTTCTGCCTGATTTATTTTTCCGCCGGCACTTTAAAACTGAATCAGGAATGGCTCTCGGGACTGTCGATTGCCCCATTCACGCCCGTGCCTCAGCCTTATTTGGGCTGGCTGCTGAAAGCCGCGGTGGTGATGGAGCTGTTGGTGGTGTGGGGCGTGCTGTTCAAGTCCAAAATCATTTTTGCTTTTTCATTTTTTTGTTTGGTAGTCTTCCATTCGTTTTCCTGGCATGTGATTGGATATTTTTATCCGTTGACCATGGCCTTGTTACTCTCGCTGTTGATCCTTCTCCGCTTCGAACCCGCCGCCGGACGGCCGCGCCGGCACCACTATGTTCTATGGGCCACTTTTCTGTTGGCGCAAATCGTCCCATGGCTGGGTGGCGGCGATAGCGCTCTAACCGGGGAGGGCCGGGCCTTTGCGCTCAACATGTTTGATGCCCATTCGGAATGCCAGACTTACATTTTTGTAAAGTCCAAAGGAGCGATCGTCGAGGTGTCAGCTCCCCACACCGGTATGGGGGTTCGAATTCATTGCGACCCTTTGGTTTTTTTCAATGAAGTGAAGAATGAATGCCGTGCGCGCGCTGATGACCCGGAATTTTTGAATATCGATTGGCACCTGCTCAGCCGGCGGCAAAGTGACCGCTCATATTCCCGCATCATCGATGAACAGGATTTTTGCGCCAAGGTGAACAACTACTCGTTGTGGCCGGTCAATTCATTTGTGCAGAAGAACGGACCGTTGGAGCGTCCGAAAAATCCTGAAAACACCTCCTACCGGTGGACCGCGCCGGTGCCCGAACATCCGCCTGCGGCCATAGCTGGCGAGGTGACGTCCATGTTTCGATCGGATGCGCGCCGGTCCGGGGTCGTGGCGTTCACGGGCCGAACGCCGGCCAGGCCGGTGGAGCTGTGGCGGCGAAACGTGGGCAACATCGGAATTCACATAGCGAGCAAGGCCAGCCCCGCTGTGGATGACTCGGGAATTTACGTGGGCGGAGACTCCTCATGGTTTTACGCCTTTCGCCACGATGGCTCGATCAAATGGCGCTTTTACGTTTCCAACTCGGAGCGCGGAATTCACGGCACCGCCGCACTCGACGAAAAATTCGTCTACTTCGGCGCGTATAATGGGCGGCTTTATAAACTCGATAAGGAGTCGGGTGCGCTGATTTGGGTTCACCAGGTTGGCGATGCACTGGGCGCCTCACCGCTGCTTCACGGAGAGTTTATTTATCTGGGCGTGGATACCGTTCAACCCAATGGCTATTTGGCAAAACTCAAACGCGACGACGGCAAATTGGTATGGGTGACTAAACCTTTAGGCGATCAGACCGTTTCATCGCCTGCGAGTTACCAAGATCTAATTGTTCTCGGCGGCAACTCGGGCGTTATGCGTGCGTTTCACGACAGTGATGGAGCTCCGGCCTGGGAGACGCCAATCGGGAGCGAAATCAAGTCGACGCCATTGGTTGTGGGCGGCGCGCTTTACTTCACCAGCGGGCAGGGGGGGCTGTATAAATTGGCGGCGGACAGTGGCCACGTTCTTTGGAGAGCGGATTTAGGCTCGGGCTCGCAGAGCAGTCCGACCTTATGGGCGGAAAAGAATTTGCTGTTGGCCGCCACCAAGGGCGGAGCGATCGTGGGCGTCACGGCTTCGAGTGGTCAACTGAAATGGAAAATTAAAACGGGTGAGGACATGAACAACGCCAGCGCGCTGTTAATGGCGGGGCCGGCGGGTGGTTATTTCGTAATCGCCTGTGGAGCGCGTGCCCTGTGTGGGATCGACGATAAAGGGCTGGTTAAATTCAAGCACCAGCTCAAGGGTCAACTCACGGGAGTGCCGGTGTATTACAAGGGTGTTTTGTATCTCTCGGAAAATGAGCCAGGTGATCTTCTGGCTCTTAAGATTAACAATTGATTTTATTGATTGGCCGCGACGTAGGTGTCCAAATCTTTGAACGTCTCGCGCAGTCCCAGACCTTGGCGCATCCGCTGATACCACGGAAACTCATTCACCTTTACGATCACGCCGTAGGAGAAACTCCACGCGCCGAGATCCAAAGTCTTTCCGCCGGGAGCGGCGGCATCAGGAACACTGGCCACGCCTCTTAATTTCTTAAGTTTAGACATCAAGCCTCCGCCTAAGTCGAAACCCAGTCCGGTGGATACAAAAAAGCGGCTGCACTTTGAGAAGTCGACTTTGAATTCCGTGGCGATGCTGATCGCGCTGTCGAGGCAGCGCAAATCTCCGCCACCAGTTATGTCCCAGCGTCCGAACACAGCGATGTTCCAAGTGGCGCGGCCGAAGATGTAACTGCCGACGATGGCTTTCTCAAGTTTAGAATTAAAATAAAAGCCGATGGTAAAGCCGGCGGTCAGGAGGGAGGGGGCGCCGAAGGTGCTGCCACCGCCCGCCATGACATAGGACTTTCCCGTGTGGGGATCAAAACACGGCACCAGTTCGGCATTCCCTTTATTGATGATGCCGGTCACTTTATCTTTTAAAGCGGGGCCCAGTTTTCCCAACATGTCTTTGGCGCGCTGGGGAATAATCGCATCCGCCTGAAGTTTAAAGGATCCGCATAACAAAATCGTCCACTCATATCCGGTGTTGCCCAGATCCCAGCGTACGTTCTGCACTCCCTCAGACCCATTTAAGTTCTGATTGAGTTCATTGGCTTGATCCATGGCTTTTTGCACCTGGCTCAGTTCCGAAGACGAGAATTGGTGATCCGTCAGAGTTTCAAATTCGCGAAGTTCATCTTGATGGACCATGACAGCCGGTTGGAACGGGCCCAGGGGTTGGCGGGGCGCGGGGCGTGCGATCGCGGCGGAACCCATGCCTGGCAATGCGGCAGCGGGAATCGCTGCGAGCAAAATGGCAGCGGTGACGGCGCTCCCTAATATCTTTATGGCAATCCTTTGCACTTTAGCCTTGTTCACTTCGTAGCCCCTTCCTTGGACCTCAGAGGGATTCTATTAGCGATCTTTGTGCCGTTGTACGGAATCCCTGGTGCGTTTTGCCGGATGCAAGCTAGCGATGTTCGGGGGGTAAATGCGCCTGTTTTGATGCCGTCCCGAGGTTCACCGAAAAGTAAACTCTTCTTAATCACTGACGATTTTCGGCTCTTTTCTAAGGGTTCGCGCAGGCCGGGGGACTGGCTTCCAGAGCCAGACTGACGATGTCGGCGACGTAGCGCGCGCCTTTGTCACTCATATGTACGCCGTCGGGCCGCATTTCATAAAGACTGAATTCCTCACCGTTGCGGAGTTTCAATTTTTTTCCGCATTGAAGATCTTCAACGGCGGATTTTAAATCCGCGATGTAACAGTTATTCGCGACTGTACAGAATTGCGCGAGCGTTTTGTTAATGCTGCTGGCGCATTTGGAGTCGGGCGCGTACCACAACCCCGGGATTCCGATTCTTTCACTGTCAATTCTCACCGTGGCCGGGTTTTCTAGCGGAACGGTGCCGAGGACCAAAGTTTTGCCGAGCCGTTTGGTCTCAGCAATAAAGGCCGGAATCAGAGCTTCCGTTCCGGTGCCGTTGCCATAACCGCAGTTTTGGTAAATCGCGTCCCAATAAAATGCATCTACGCCGATCAGCAATGAGGCCGAATCGAACTTGGAGCGGTCGGCGCCTGCGAGCAATGAAATGATCTGGGTGGACCCGAGATCGGCTTCACTTTGGACGAAGTACTTGCCGATGTAGCTCACGCGTTTGAGTCCCTCGCGCCCGGCGTAACGTTTTATTAAATAGCGGACCGGGCTGGTGCCGTAGCCGCGCGCCGAATAAGTTTCCAGGGGTGACTTGTAGGTTCCAGGTAAAATTTTAGTGCCCATCACGCGGCCATAGGCTTCAACACTGCCTACAAAGGCGGAATAAACCGGCCACATGGTTCGGGGCGTGCCTTGAGTCACGCTGGCTCCGAAGGCCAGGACGTTTTGAAATACGCAGGCCGGCGGCGTGCCTGTGGCGCCCGCGTTCATCGATATGTTCATCGATATTAGGATGGCTATGGTTAGAGCAAGTTTAGAAAAGATCAATCGGCGGCCCTGTTTATCCACATGTTGGCAAATTGAGAAACGCTTTTGGCCGCGACGGCCCCCAGCGGTTTCAAGTCTTCGTGCAAAACTGAGCGGCGCGGTCGGGCAAAATTGATCCGCGATTCAAAAGCGAAGCACAAGTCTTGGTCGCGGGTGGGTGAAACGCGGCCAGAAGGGTAATTTGGGCCCACCCATTTTGGCGCAAGCTGATCTTGGAAGGCGTACTGCGCGTCGGGTAAATTTTGATTAACGGAATCTTTGAACTTGGCGATATCTCCGCACATCCGGGTGGGAAATTCAGGGAGAGCGGCGGCGTGATCAAAACTGAGGGCAATCTTATCACCAGGTTTAATTAGAATGGTCGGCTTTTCGATCGCTAGGTGCTGACTCGAGCCATCGCTAAATTCACTAAACATGAGTACCCGGTCCATAGTTTCAAATCCGGTGCTGGATTCTAGAGTCTGTCCGTTGATCACCAGTTTTAAACCTTGCAAGGCGATGTACGCCCGTTTTCGCGGCGCACGCATCCTGAGTGAAGTCACAGCGTAGTGGCCTTCGCCGACCTTCTCCAGGATCATTTCCAGGGTCAGGCCACGCATGATTTTGCTCAGAGAATACCAGAGCGTTTGCGCCTCTCCGATACTCGGCAAACCCAATTCAGGTTCCACAGTCAATGGACTTGAATTGGCGTAGACTCGGGTGAGCCGCCCTGAGATTCTCGGGGTGATTGAAGCGCCCGCCACCACACCCGCGGCTTTGACGTCGCCCATGTAGGCTAGGACGGCCATTTGGGTGTCCTTGGCCACCTTGTCGGCGATTTTGCAATTGGTGCCATGTTCGGCGCAGTAGTGCTGGTTCATGGCCATTTTTATCAGTGACGATTTCTCGGGCTCATTCCAATTGATGTATTTTAAAAATGTCGGAAACGCGACTTGCGCGCGGGAATGAGAGTGCAGGGGGCCTTGTGGCCAGCTCACCGCGCGCTCGCTGTGGCAGCCTTGGCAGTACTGAAACATAAGAGGATGAAGTTTTTGGCGGAAAAGTTCAAATGCCACGGGACTATCTTCCATTGCCGCCCAGGCGGCGCCGTTCGACACCAATAAAATTAATACCAACAGACGCTTGATCACCCGAACACCAAAATTTCGTCGTTGTGCCGGTCGGCCTCGGCCGAGCCCATCAGGTCATTATAGCGTTTAATCTGTCCGCTCACGTTGAGATAGTTGGCCAGAGCTCCCGTCGCGATAATCTCAGTTGAGCGGCCGGCGATCGTGTTCACATCCAATTGGCCGGCCTCGGTGTAGTGCCCCACCTGCAGTTTCCGCATGGAAACACCTTGTTCGGGATTGAAATAGCCAATGACGGAAAGTGAATGGAGATTTTCATCGGCTTTCCAGATGCGCTCGTAGTTTTCCGCCGAGGCCCCGGAATCGGTGACTCCGCCGTCGGTTATGATCTGGAAAAACAACGGACGCTTAAGAATATAAGCCGCATGAATCGCGCGGCCGATGCTGCGGCCAATGGTCAAGTCGATACCATCGCCCAAAGTGCGGGAGTTGTTATGATAGTCGCAGCCGGCGGTGGTCAGCGCTCCGGGACCGCAGTGACCTTGCAGAACGTTGTACACAATTCCGGCCTCCAGTGCCTCGGGACCGGTGGAGTCTGGCGCTAAACCGTAAACGTCGGCGATGGCGGAGCGGCGCGGATCCATTTTAGGTTCGGACATGCCGCCGGTGGACAGTTCTTCATAAATGTCGCGCATCATGGGGATGTCGCCCGCATATTGCTTCAATTGCTCAAAAATAGCTTTGCGCTGCGAAGGTTCCAGGCGTTCAAACTTCTCACCATAACTGGTGAGCGCCAGAACTGAATTTAGGTCACCGACTGAAGTAGGACGGAAGCGTGAGTCGGGCAGATACACTTCCGAGTTGCCGCCTGACAAAGTCGGACGCTGACTGATGCCGTTTTTTAAATAGCTGCCCGTGAGGCCGGCCTTGGATATCAAGGTCAACGCGGAAATTCGGTTGAGATTGGTGTCGTTCAACGTGAACGTGCAAAAAGATCCCATCTTAAAGTTGATTTGATTTTCAGATTTTAAATTATCAGGCAAAGTCTGTTTGATTCCGGCCAGCATCTGGCTGGCCTTTTTCGACATGGGCAAGCCGAAGGACAAATCCAGTGAGTCCGAGGCGCGAGGATCCCAGCCGTGCTGCTTGTAGGTGGCGCACAGATCCGTCGGGCCGCCCTTTTGGCCGACGAGAAAATTGCCCGGCATCGAAGCTCCACCCTCCAGGTCAAAAACCAGGAAGGGCACATTGGCCTTGGTGGCCTGCGCGTAAATCCGTTCCATAAACGACAACGGTGTGATGCAACCGCCGCCGGCGATTAAGCCCAGCTTCAAAAGGTCGCGCCGGGACATGGGACATTTGTGATCTTGATAGCCGGGAGATTTTAATTTCTCGATGATGCGTGTTTTTAAGTCTTTCATTTTTTTCCTTTACGGCGGATCAAAACCATTTCCGGACGCAACGTCAGG